>CAZFQW010000084.1:0-9891 GCA_964521225.1 uncultured Roseobacteraceae bacterium | reverse complement strand
CTCTTTAAATTTCTTATTTTCAAATGCTTACAAAAACTTAAACATGCTCTTATTACCCAATTGAATACTATGAAACCCTATTGTATTAATCTCCTGATTTTTTTCTTCTTTCGTCGAGTGGTACAAAATCATTGGCTACAAACTTAAATTGGTCGAAAATAGAACGTACAAGCCTTTTTAGGTACCGCTCATCTGCTGAAAGTGTTGCTTGAGTGCCGAACACACCCGAGGCGTATCCTTGCCATACCACCCTTTCGGTCTCTCTATCGTAAAAGGTAATGAGTAATGTTCCTTCTTTCAAATTGTACTTTATACCTTCGTAACTTTCGTTGTCATCTTCGCCGTTTTTCACCCACGACTCAATGTTAGGTTGGTCGTAGCCTTTAAAAGCCATATCGCCGAAGTACACCTTATAAGAAACCAGTAAATTGGGGTTTCTATCATTCAGCTTGTAGCCTTGTAGGTTCATTCGCGAGCGTATTGCATTGGCAAGAATGATGTTCTGAGTGGTGGTATCTTGCATCAACTCATCGAAAAAATCAAAAGTTCTATAGTCTTTAAATGTGCCTGCGTAACTATAATCGGACTCTACTCGGTAGGTTCCATAGTTTAAACAGCCTGATAGTGTGATAAAGAAAACGCTGATAATGAATAAGCTAAATCTTCGCATGACAATTCTTGTAAGATTAATAACAATGTTTAAAACACAAAAGATGTTGACTACACGAATTGTTTTAGGTCTCACCTGCGACAAAGTATTTACTTTCAGTTATTTACCTGCTCTTTTTGAAGAAGATATATTTGCTGAAAACTAAATAGTAAATGCGCCAGCTATGGTGGCGGTCATCATTGTGGCAAGTGTGGCTGCTAGCAAAGCACGCATTCCCAAGCGCGATAAATCGCTTTGTCTGTCGGGGGCCATTCCTCCAATTCCTCCAATTTGTATGGCAATGGAACTGAAATTAGCAAAGCCACACAGCGCATACGTTGCTATTATTATTGACTTTTCTGCTAAAACACCTTTTGTTTTTATATCGGCTAAGCTTAAATAGGCTACAAACTCGTTAATAACCACTTTTTGCCCTAGCATACTTCCAACAAGTAGTGTATCGTTCCACTCAACCCCCATTACCCAAGCTAAAAGCCTAAAAACTTGCCCTAGAATGTACTCTAAAGAGAATCCTTGAAAAGCATTTTGAGTAGTTGCTTGAACCCAGGTATTTAATGTGCCCTCCCCAAAAGGAATAATTGCCCCAATCACATCTTTCAATATATAATTAAACATAGCGATTAATGCAATGAAAGCCAACAACATACCCCCGATATTGAAGGCTAATTTTAAACCATCAGCAGCCCCTGTAGAAAGGGCATCAATTAAATTAACACCTAACGACTCTTTGCTTACTTCTAGTTTTTTATTGATTTTATTTTCTTCTTCTTCCGGAACAATAATTTTAGCGAGTACAATGGCTGCAGGAGCATTCATAATAGAAGCACTTAATAGATAAGAAGCAAACTTGGCGCGCTCTATTGGGTCGTCGCCACCTAGAAAGGCTACGTAGCCCGCCAAAACACCTCCTGCAATGGTTGCCATGCCACCGGTCATTAAACACATTAACTCAGAGGTAGTCATTTTCGATACAAAAGGCTTTACCAAAAGAGGGGCCTCGGTTTGCCCTAAAAAAATATTGCCTGCTGCCGATAAACTTTCAGCACCCGACAAGCGCATTGTTCTTGCCATCACCCAAGCAATTCCCCACACCACCTTTTGTAGAATCCCCAAATAGTATAACCCTGCCGAAAGTGTGGCAAAAAATACAACCGTGGGCAATACCTGAAAGGCAAAGATGAACCCAAAGGAATCTCCTGCTAGATCGGCAAAAAGGAACTTTGCCCCATCGGCAGAAAAGCTTAACAGGGTTACAAATGCTTCGCTAGCAAGGCGGAAGCCCTTGGCTACTATTTCTACTTTGGTAATAAGAAGGCCAAATGTTACTTGTAGCAACACCCCTACCCCTACCAATCGCCAGCTAATCGCCTTTTTGTTTCTTGAAAAAAGCCATGCAATTGCTATTAAAACCATTAAGCCGAAAAGTCCTCTCAGTATGTCTATCATAAATGCAATGTTGTAAATTCCTTGCAAGATATTACGATTTTCGGAATTGAAGTATTGCTAAGCTAGTTATGCAATTTTTAAGCGTAGATTTTAAGATTCTTCTGTATCAAATCCCAATCGTTAGAAGTCCTTTAGCGATGCCCGAACTTTTACTACTTCGTTGTTTAGTTCTATAAACAGTTATGATTACCTTGCTCAAAATTGCATACTAACCCCTCAAATTCATTTTAATATGAAAAGTATTTTCTGCACTATCATTTGTTTTGTTGCCGTTTTTTCACTTGCGAGCTGCTCCTCTACCAGTCAAACTTTTTTAAATAAAACTTGGTATTATCTGCCCGAAGCTTCTCAAAATAGCCGCAGCGTTTACCAAGACTCTACCATAAATACAAAACCATTTAGAGGACAAACCTCTATCCTGTTTTTAGAAGGAGGGATGCTTATCGAAAACGCTGCAAATACTAATGATAAGTATGAAGAAAGAAAAGGGGAATGGACACTCCATAAAAAAACACTGATGTTTACACTTCCTAGTAATCAGCAATCTTATACTTTTAAAATCGCTGAACTCAAGCAAAATGAAATGCAATTAGAGCTTAAGCCTTCTAAAGGGATTAAGAACGCTAATTTATCAAATTGAAAATTTGTAGTTTCTAAATAGTTGATAGTTTGTTCTCTCCCCGCTTTTTGTTTTAATTTGGATAGATACTTTTTTGGTTTTTTAGGAATGGTGAAGAAATAACATACAATAAATTATGGCAAAAACGGCGGTTACTCTTGGGATTGATATTGGTGGAACAAATACGAAGTTAGGTCTAGTGAATAACGCCGGCCGATGTGTGATAAGTAAAAGTATTCCAACCTATGCTGAAGAAAACCTTGATACTTTTTTAGACCATCTATTTAAAACAGTTGAAGAAATAACGGAACCTGTTGCTGAGCATTTTGAGATAAAAGCTGTGGGGATTGGTGCCCCAAATGCCAATTTTTATTCTGGTTGTATTGAAGAAGCTCCTAATTTAAAATGGGGTAAACTAGTTCCTCTTGTAGAAATTGTAGAAGAAAAAATTAAGCTGCCCACTGTTTTAACCAACGATGCAAATGCTGCTGCCATTGGCGAAATGCTTTTTGGCGTTGCTAAAGGCATGAAAAACTTCATAGTAATTACTCTAGGAACAGGTTTAGGGAGTGGCATTGTGGTAAACGGCGAATTAGTATACGGGCACGATGGCTTTGCAGGCGAGTTGGGCCATGTTACCGTAATTCCGGAGGGAAGAGACCATACAACTGGCTTAAAAGGCTCTTTAGAAACCTACGTTTCTGCAACGGGGATTAAACGAACCGTTTTTGAGTTACTCTCATTAAGGATTCACCCAAGTAGGTTGCGAGAGGTTAGCTTTAACAACCTAGTGGCAAAAGATATAGCTACTGCTGCACAGGAAGGCGATTTAATTGCCACAGAAGCTTTTGAGTATACCGGCAAAATATTAGGTGTTGCTTTAGCCAACTCAGTTGCACACCTTAGCCCAGAGGCAATTATACTTTTTGGAGGGCTGGCAAACGCTGGCGATTTACTGCTAGATCCTACCAAAAAACATTTTGAGAAAAACTTACTTCACATCTTTAGGAATAAGGTAAAAATTACACTGTCGGATTTAAAAGGAGATAATACCGCTGTTTTAGGGGCGGGTGCTTTGGCTTGGAAAAACTTTGAGGGTTAGCCTTTCACTATTGCCATATTTTGTAAAATAGCATCGCCAAAAGTAGCCACGTGCTCTTCGTTAAAAAGGAACATCTCCGGCTCTATTAACTCTAGCTCCATTAATAAAAATTTATCTTCGCTGATAATTCCATCTACTCGCGCATAGGGTAAATTTTGGTGCGCAAAAGCCTCCACTATTTTTCTTCCTTGCTCTATAACCCACTCGGGAGGCGTTACTACTTGGTACTCACCGCCAAATTCTTCTTGCACTCTAAAATCGCCTTCTTTCGATGTTTTAATTACTGCGTGGCTAAAGCAATTATTGCAATACATTAAAGACCATTCTCCCTCTTCCAAAATATTTTCTTGGAATGGCTGAATGAGTAAATCATGTGTTTTATTGAGATTTAAAAACTCTTCTTTTGCTTCAACTAACTGGCTTTTCTCCCAAAGTGTAGTAAGGTAAGCTCCTGCCGATCTAGCGGGTTTAATAATAATTTTATCAGTATTAAAAGTCTGAAAAACCGTATCGAAATTGAAGTTTTCATGGACCATCACAAATTCCGTAGGAACTATATCATAACCCTTTCTTTCTAAGTCTTTCAGATAGAATTTGTGCATATTCTTCATCAGAATATCTATCGGATTAAAAACGGTTAGCCTCTCTACTTCTAACTGCAATAACCATTGTGTAAACGCTCTTACCTGTGTATGGTAATCCCATGTGCTACGGATAAAAATAGCATCGTACTGCGACCAATCTACTGAACGTGAGTTCCAAATAGGAGTATCTACTTCTACCCCATTTTCTTGAAGGTAGGGCACCAATTTTTGTTCGTTTTTAAATAGATGAGGTACGTCGGTGCAGGTTGCAAGTGCAATCTTGTAGTTATAATCCATAGGTAGACAGTAGTTAGAGCCGTGTAATCGTTAACCGTTTAATTAAGAAAGCTTAAGATTTGAATAATCAATAAATTATAAACTATAATTCTAAAAGAATAATTCTAAACGTTTTAGAAATGAATTTACAATACCCAAGGAAGAATGAAAATTAGTGGCACTCACCCTTCAGTAAATGTTCAATTACGGATAATGAATTATTAAAATGCTCATGCCAAGCATTTTATATTATAAATAAATTACACTTAGATTTCATTTAAATACTTGTTTTTTTAAGATTAAAGTATCCGTTCAGTCAAAAGTAGCATTATGAGGGGTTCGCAAAAGTGGCATGAAAACAAAGGAATATTAGCAATTCTGATTCTCACAATATACCCTATTGAGCTTATTGGCATTTAGATTCGTAATACTACTACCGCTAAGAAAGCCGCTTACAGTATTGTAGGTTTTTTTATGTGGTTATTTACTATGTTCTTTTTTGCGGTGTTTTAAAGGAGCATATTTGGTTACCAACAACCCATTGATAACTACGGCTATTACAGCTACGTAGATAATTACAAGGGGAAGTCTTCTTATTATCGAAGAAATATATCTTCGGTGAGATATGCCTACGGAACCTCTAGCCCACATACAACGGGAAAAACAAATCGCTCCGCTTTTTCTTCTAAAGTGCAAAGCCGGATAAGCCGAAGTGGTACAAACCGATATTCTTCTAAAGGCTCATTTTCTACACGAGCAAACAGCCGTACTTCTAGCTATAGTTCTTCGGGTCGTTCGAGTTCGCGTTATAGCTCTGCGGGGAGTCGCGTTCTTCTTCTAGGGGAGGAGGGAAGTAAGTAACAGTATTTACCGAGTTTCGTCCGATGAGTAGGATTGCAAAAGCACCTGTTTTTTTAGGCTAGATGCCATTTGTTAGCAACTCGTACCACCATGAATTATTACAAGAATAACTTTTAACGGCAAGGGGCTAATATTTGATTTCCAATCATAAAAAAGGGGAAGCATTAATTTATATCATTTATTCTTCTCCTTTTTTGTAAGAGAATGAAATTCTATGAAAAGCATGTTAAAATCACTTTAATTTCTCTTTTAAATACAGAGCGGTGTAATTGTCTTTTAGTTTAATCATATCTTCGGGAGTGCCTGCGAAGCACAAGTTTCCACCTTTTTCACCACCTTCGGGGCCGAGGTCAATCACCCAGTCTGCCGATTTAATCACCTCCATGTTATGCTCAATAATAATTACAGAGTGGCCTTTTTCTACCAAAGCATTTAAGGAAAGTAATAGTTTATGGATGTCTTGAAAGTGCAACCCGGTAGTGGGTTCATCGAACACAAATAGAATTTTCTCACCTTCTTTCACATTGCCTTTCACTAAGAAAAAGGCAAGCTTTACACGTTGTGCTTCGCCTCCACTCAAAGTGTTTGAAGATTGCCCCAATTGTATATAACCCAAGCCTGTTTCTTGCAATGGTTTCAGTTTATCTAGAATTTTCTTTTGCGCAGAGAAGAATACAATAGCCTCGTCGATGCTTAGGCTTAAGATATCGTTGATATTTTTTTCTTGGTAAGTAACCTCTAAAATCTCTTGCTTAAAGCGGGCCCCTTTGCAGTTTTCGCAGGTTAGGTAAATATCAGCCATAAACTGCATTTCAATCTTATTTTTACCTTCGCCTTGGCACATTTCGCAGCGACCGCCATCTACATTAAAAGAAAAATGAGCGGGTTTGTAGCCTCGCTTTTTCGACAAAGGCTGATCGGCAAAAAGTTGGCGGATATAGTCGTATGCTTTCACATAAGTTACAGGGTTTGAACGCGACGATTTTCCAATAGGGTTTTGGTCAACCATTTCAATTCTGTGAATGCTTTTTATATCGCCTTCTAGCTTATCGAACTTTCCTGTTTCGTTGGCGTGCTGCTCTAACATTTTGCTGAGGGCAGGGAATAAAATATTTCTTACCAAGGTAGATTTCCCCGAACCACTTACACCCGTTACTACAGTCATGGCACCAAGGGGAAATTCAGCATCAAGATGTTTTAAATTATTTTGTGAAGCACCCCTTACAGTAATAGATTCCTTCCATTTTCTTCTTTCGGTAGGGATTTCTATTTGCACTTCTCCATTTAGATAGCGTGCCGTGTGGCTGCTACTTTTCTTTAATTCGTTGATATTCCCTTGGAAAACCAACTCCCCACCATGGATACCGGCATCGGGGCCAATGTCAATAATTTGGTCGGCAGAACGCATTACTTCTTCCTCGTGCTCTACTACAATTACGGTGTTGCCAATGCGCTGCAGTTCTCGGAGGACTTCTATTAACCGTGCGGTATCTCTTGGGTGCAGCCCTATGCTTGGTTCGTCGAGAATGTACATAGAACCTACTAATGCACTTCCTAATGAAGTGGCCAACTTAATCCGCTGATATTCGCCTCCAGAAAGTGTAGAGGTAAGTCGGTTAAGGGTAAGGTATCCTAAACCTACTTGGCATAAGTAGTGCAAACGATTACAAATTTCTACTAAAATCCTTTTGGCTACTTTTTGCTGGAATTCGTCGAGCTGAATACTTCTGAAAAAAGTTTCAGCATCTTCAATAGGCATTAAAACAATATCGGCAATAGATTTTTCTGCTACTTTCACATAGAGGGCATCTTTTCTTAAACGTGTGCCTAGGCAATCGGGGCAGGTAGTTCTGCCACGGTAGCGCGAAAGCATCACCCTGTACTGTATTTTATGCGATTTAGACTCGAGGTGCTCAAAAAAGGCATCAATGCCCTTAAAGTATTTGTTTCCTTTCCATAAAAGTGCTTTTTCTTTTTCTGAAAGTTCTATATAAGAACGGTGAACGGGGAAATCGAACTCATACGCATGTTTCAAGAAGTTTTGCAGCCAAACTTGCATGGTGGGGCCTCGCCAAGGAGCTACGGCACCTTCATACACCGACACGCTTTTATCGGGAACTACCAAGTCGGGGTCGATTCCTAGCACACTTCCAAAACCTTCGCACTTTCTACAAGCACCATAAGGGTTATTAAAACTGAATAGGTTTATACTAGGTTCTTCAAAGAGAATCCCATCGGCTTCAAACCTATCAGAAAACGATTGGTGTGTTACAGGTTTATCGCTCGGAAATACCGTGATATCACAATCGCCAAGTCCTTCGAAAAATGCCGTTTGTACCGAATCTGCCATTCGGTATTGCTTGTCTTCGTCGTTGTACTTTACCACATCTCTATCAATCAGGATAGAAATCTTTACATTCTTTTTTAATTTATTTTTAAGAACATCTTCAATTTGAAGCATTTCGTCTTGAATGATAACCCTGGCAAAACCTTTCTGTAATAGTAAGTTTAGTTCTTCTGCCGGGGTTCTTTCTTCTTTGATATGAAGTGGGCAAGAAATCATGAAACGGGTTCCTTCCTCGAAACTCAGGAGGTAGTTCACTACATCTGTTACCGAATCTTTCTTAACACTTAAGCCCGATATTGGGGAAAGGGTATCGCCTATACGTGCATACAAAAGCTTGAGATAATCGTATACTTCTGTGGTAGTGCCTACAGTAGAGCGAGGATTTTTCGTGTTCACTTTCTGCTCTACGGCAATGGCAGGGCAAATTCCTTTAATATATTCTACCTCGGGCTTTTCCATTCTGCCTAAGAATTGGCGAGCATAAGAACTCAAACTTTCTACATACATCCGTTGCCCTTCGGCAAAAAGGGTATCAAAAGCCAACGAAGATTTACCTGAGCCAGAAACTCCCGTAACTACTATTAGCTTATTTCTGGGAATAGCTACATCGAGGTTTTTTAAATTATTTACTTTTGCCCCTTTCACAATAATGTGAGAGCGGGAATCATATTTTTCTATTTCGCTCATTGCGTAGTGTTGAGTTGTTTATCAGTTGCAAGTCAATAAAATCTGTATCAAAGGTAACAATGGTATATCCATGAAGCCGCGCATATTCAAAAATTTGTACATCAGGGGCGTTTTCCAAACCTACATATTGTGTATGTGTAAATTTCGGGTATGTCTGATTTGCTTTTTTGACTATTCCTGGAGATATATTTTGGTCGAATAAAAACTTCAAGCGGCAATCGTTAATTTACGTCCTCGGTCTGCGGCAAAAGCTAAACACGCTCGAACCATTTCTTGCGAAACTTCTTCAAAATCTGCTGTGATTTTTTGTTCAGACATTCCATCAGAAAGCCAATTGAATACATCACCTACCGAAACTCGTGTGCCTTTTAAGCAAGGTTTTCCAAATCGTTTATCAACCCTAATTTCAATGTAATCTTGGTAGTTTATATTCATGATGGCATTCTAACTGTAACTTAAGTTTATAGGTGCAACCTATTTAAGTTCTTAGTTTTGTGAAAACATGTACTGTAAAACTTAAATTCAATTAACAAACAAAGATGTTCATAAGAAAAATACTTATTCAGCTATTAGGTTTTGAAAAATACCTAAAATTTATCAGCGCTGTTTTTATAAATACTTTTCTCAATAAAATCTATTTAAAAGCCCATTACCAAGTCAGGTTTTTGTCTGAATTGGTAAACCCCGGCGATTATTGTATCGACATTGGTGCAAACTTAGGTTATTTCACGCTTCCCCTCTCTCAGTTGGTCGGAAAAAAAGGGAAAGTATTTTCTGTAGAACCTGTAGCCCTATTTAGAGGTGTTTTGTTAGAAAATTCCATGAAATACGGGAAAGGTAATATTGAGATTTTCCCCTATGCCTTAGGAGACGACAACCATAAAAAAATAAAGATGGGAACACCCTCGGTAGAAGGCGTTGTTCGGCACGGAAGAACGCAGGTGCTAGAAGAGGAAAAACAAACCGCCGAAAACTCTTTTGTACACGAGGTAGAAATGAGAAATCCGATTTCGCTATTTGGCGATTTAGAACGCTTAGATTTTGTGAAATGCGACGTAGAAGGCTACGAACTTCATATTTTACCCCACTTGCTTCCTCTTTTTGAGAAATACCACCCTATCTTAGAAATTGAAGCCGGGCCTAAAGAAAATAAGGCGCAAATAATGGAATGGATGCTACCGATAGGATACAAGGTTTTTTATATGGAAGAGGGAAAATTAAAAGCATTCGATTTGGCAATGGAAGGGATTGAAGAACTGTATTTCCTAAACAAAAAATAGAATTAGAATTAGAAGATAA
>CAZFQW010000083.1:0-9953 GCA_964521225.1 uncultured Roseobacteraceae bacterium | reverse complement strand
AACGTAATTTTTGCTCCATAGCGGTTATTGCCTAAATAAGTAAGCCAAGCATTATTATCGTAATGCCTCTCTTCTTTTTTGTAACTACCAGATTTATGATTTATCCATTTAGGCAATGGTTTAGCGCCTTGTGCCAATTTCCAAACCATAAAGCTAGGTAGGTGTTTCAACCCTTCGTAATTTACTGTACCCCACCAATGCGCTTCTTCTTTCCTTTTTGCTTTCAGAAAAGCACTAGCATTATAATAGCTAAATCCGTAGGCCTTTGTTTTGCTATTTAGATGATTCTCTGATAAACTCTTGCCTGTTTTCCGCATAGCAATGTCCTGAAAAGCATTCACATTGAATATAAAATGCGTTTTCGGATTGTAGGGAAACCGTTTTGGTTTCTGGGCTTCAATTGCCGCTAGTTTTTCAACTTTTTCTTGGTTGGGCGTTACAGTGGGTTTGGCAGCTTCTTCCCAGCCTTTGGTTTCTTCGTTTAAGGCGTAAAACTGGTAATCATCTTCTTTTACATAAGATGCCATATTCACTTCTATGTTTTCTCCTGCTTTTATAAAAACAGCTTTTCTATCTTGTTCCGCTCTAATATCAAACATTCCAGCAGTTTGAAATACCTTTTCTTCTTTAGGCTCTTCTTTACCAAATACATCAAAAATATCAGCTTCTTGTGGTGTAGGCTCTGTGTAAGTCATTGGAATACCTGATAAGAAAATATCTACAGCATTATGGAATTCTCTATACCGAATGGTAACATTACCCTCAATAGGATTACCTATGGAATCTACCAATATATTAGCGGGGATAGTAATGTTTGTACCACTTGGATGTTGTAGTACTCCACCATTTTCTGCTGAAACCTCGTAAGTGGTATACGCAATATTTAGCTCTGGTAGTGGAGGATTTACTAAAGGTTTTTCTTCTTTCGATTGACAAGCAAAAAGAGTATAACCTATGTAAATTAGAAGAGAAATCGATTTAATATTTTTCATTTTGCTATGTCCTTTTCATTAGTATTTAAATAAAAATCATAGGCTATTTCTGCATAGCAGAATTGCTCTAGCGGATAAGAAGCCCCGTAGGGAAAATATTTATTGGCCACATGTTTTTTGAGTTTAAGCAGGTTCTTGTAAGTGCCACGATTGTACGCCGTTGCAAGCCATTTAATTTGATTTTCTTTCTTTTGAGGAAAATCATCCCCCCATTCTAATTTTATTATATTGTAAAAAGCATTTAGATACTTAATTTGCCACTCTAGTGTTTGCAACCGCGTTATCCTTTCTTTTCGTATTTCTTTTATTTCTTTCAGTTGATACTCAAATGTTAGTGCTTGGTTAGATAGTTTTTGTTCTATTTCTTTTTCGAGCCGTTCTAAAAATGAGGGTTTCATTTGAAATCTACCAATAGAAAAATCGGCTCCCTCTGTACCATGATTTACATATAGAAGCTCTAAGAATGTAGTTTCAATAGAATTTCTGAAATAGGAGTAGCGCAGTACTTCTGGAAATACCATTGCTTTTAAAATAGCTACTTCACTATCGTTAGCACATACTTCATAAAAGCGATACGATTCTTTAGATAAAAACTGCTCTGCCTCTGTGTAATCTCCGCCAAAAATAGCTCTGTAGTTCTCAACAGTAGTTGCGCTTAAGCTGAGTAGTAAAATAAGGATTGTGCTTTTCATGATGAGTATGTCTTTTAGCTATTAATCAAAAGCCCTCACTTTCACCCTGAAAATATTGTTATTAATCACATTATTAGGAACAATAGCATTAAAGCGAATTCCTAAAGTTACTTCATGTGTATTGGCTCGGATAGGAGATTCTACTCCACCGCCTTGCTCGAAAGCGTAGTTAAACATGAGGTTTTCTAATCTAAAACCTATCATGTAAGTACGGCTCACTCTTGCATTGTAAGATATTCCAGTCCATAAAATATCGTTATACCGTACCATCATACTTGGAGTAACCTGTGTTTGCCCTAAGCCACTTTGAATTAAAACACTAGGTACAAACCCCCATACACCTGCTATTTTACCTCTAAAACCACCCATGAAGTTATAATGTAATGCTCCTTCGAGTACCCCTTGCTGAAAGCCCTCTGCCATATAACCAATTTGTTGTGCCGCTACTCCTGCAAAAAAATGGTCGTTATAGGTCCATAAACCTACATTAAAATCTATCGTAGAACCGGGAAGTTGGTTAAAAGCAGTGGGGTCGTTTGGGTCGTTCAGTATGATATTATTGTTATCAATATCTAGTGCTACAATGCCAACACTTCCTCCGGGCGCAATAAACCAATCGTTGTTATTCTCGCCTTCCTTTATTTTAAGATGATACGACATCGCGGCTGTGACTGACGTGGTCGTAATATCTCCAATTTGGTCGCGATACACTAAAGCACCTACTCCTATATGAGAACTTTGTTGTGCTAAATAAATGGGTGAATTAAAATTGAGTATCAATGCGTTGGGAGCACCTTCAACTCCTGCCCATTGTTGCCTGTAACTAAACTTTGCATCTGAATAAGGGCGACTCCCTACTGCTGCTGGGTTCAGAAAGTCGGGGTTAATCATGTACTGACTTACCTTGGGGTATTGTTGGGCAAAAGCGCTGCCTAGTATTCCAAATAATACGATTGTAAAGATATATTTCATAGGTATTTGATATTAAAAAACTGACAAGCCTTAGAGACCTGCCAGTTTTATGCGTCTAATTATTTAATTACTGTGATATATCCACGGAATGGTTCAGTGCCATCACCTAAATCTACGATGTAGAAGTAGGTAGCTCTTACAGGAAGCTGCCCATCTTTTGCTGCTCCGTTCCACGGCCAAGTTCCTACTCCCGTTGCCGTATTCACTATCTCACTTCCCCAACGGTTAATAATATTTACTGTGGCATTCGGATATTTATCTAAATCTGTAACTATCCATACATCATTGATTCCATCTCCATTTGGTGTAATACGGTTAGGAATGTTTTTAGGATTGAACGCAGGGCAGTTGCTTACAATTTCGATTTCCTCTGGGTACTCGTAAATACAGCCGTTGGAATCGAGTACAGAAAGTGTATAGAAACCTGCGCTTAAATCTACCAGTAAACTATCCGCCATAAAATCTCCGCCATTAAGTGAGTATAAGAAAGGAGAGCTGCCTGCTTGTGCTTCTAGCGGAATAAAAATAGCGGCATCACCATTGTCGCAATATTCAGAAGCAATTTGAATTTCTTGCAATACAGGTAACGGATTTACAGTAACTGTATCTTTCCCTTCTATTCTACCCTCACAACCATCGGCATAACTTACATTTAAGAGCGTATATACGGTAGTATTCGCAGGGCTAACCAAAACAGAATAGTTCTCTTCCATCACATCGTTTACCGTATAGGTTACTGCGCCATCGGTATATTGGAAGCTGTATGGGTAGCCATCGCTCTCGTAGCTGAATTTCAATTCGGTTTCCTCTCCAAAGCAAATCGTTGACGATTGGTTTTGAACCGTTAAGATAGACTGTGGTAAAATTTCTACTTCCACTTCTGTTTTCTCTTCGCATTTAGGAATGGTGTAAGTAACCTTATACGTCCCTGGAGTGCTCTCATTCGGCGAAATCAATCCTGTAATTTCATTCAGCGATAAACCTTCAGTAGAAGTAAACCTGCCTCCTTGTACGCCTGTAACAACTGGGGTAACTGACGCTCCATCGTGGCAAAGCTGCACTTTTTCATAAGAAAAGCTTGCATCGCGCGATTGAATGACTACTGTTTGTTCTTCTGGATTGCATATATTCCCTTTAGAGATTAAACCAATTTTATAGGTTCCGGGCTTGCTGTTAACTAAGTCAATTTCGCCTGTAGTAGCATCAATTATAATGTCGTTACTATAAGCATTGAAAACTCCTCCGTTCAGATTTTCAATCACTGGGACAGGATTGGATTCTTCCACGCAATAAATTTCACTATCGTAGCTAAACGAAGGCGTACCCACAGGTTCTGTGATTTCTACTGTGAGCGATTGCTTACAGAAATTTGCATCCCATACTTCAACAGTATAGCTCCCTGCTGGCAAATTATCTCTAACCAAAGCCCTGCCACCATCTCTCCAAAGGACATCGTAGGGTTGTATCCCTCCTTTTATTGCTATTTCAATTTCTCCGTTGTCTGCCCCTTCACAAGTAGAGTTTTCTTGGCTGATAAGTGTGATTTGTAGGCTATCTGGCTGGCTAACAAAGGTTCTAAACTCAGCCGTACACCCTTTGGCATCGGTAACTAATACACTGTAAACCCCCGAAGGAATATCAATTAAGTCTTCCGTAGTTGCAGCATTACTCCATAGATAAGTGAGTGGCGCTACAAAACCACCACTGACTGTTAAGTCTATCTTTCCATCGCTTCCATCAAAACATTTTACACTCGTTGTATCGGCGGAAAGTACCATAGGTTCAGGTGCATTGATACTGATATTTACAGACGCTATTGCTCCAATGGAGTCGGTTACAATTGCGCTATATTCTCCCGCAGGCAGATTAAAAATACTATCGCTTGCTTGCTGATTAGACCAACGGATAATGTAAGGTTCAATCCCTTGAGAGATGGTTAATTTAGCCGCACCATTTTCGCCCCCTGCACAAGAAATTTGTGTTACGGCTACAGTTGCTGTCAATCGGCTTACCGAAAGTGTGAAACTTGCCGGGATTTGACATTCTGGCGATAGATATGCTATCGTATAAGTTCCTGGCCTACTTTCTCCTAAGTTGATAATTCCAGATATTGGGTCAATCGCTAAGCCTTCTTGGCTGCTGAACGTTCCCCCTGCTGTTCCTTCTATGGTTGGCTGAATGGTTTCATTGCTATTGATATAGAATTGCGCTGGATAGCTGATAGCAATATTGTTTGGCAGTAAGGTTACCGTTTGAACAGGTGGATTACAGGCTACTACATCGGTAATGTAGCTGATGGTGTATGTTCCTGCTTTGCTTACTGCTAGGTTAATTTTCCCTGTTTCCTCATTGAGCACAATCCCTTCTTTATCTGCTTTAAATGTTCCATTATTGATATTCTCTATCGTTGGAGCGGTTACTCCTTCACCCAGGCAATACTTTTCACGGTCGTATTGGAACGATGGAGGCCCTGTAGGCTCTGTTATCGTATAGGTTTCTTCAACGATAGCACCTTCGGCATCAACAACGGTTACTTTGTAATTGCCTACCGTTAAATCGGAAAGTTGTGTTGCTTGCGAACCGTTATCCCAGAAAATTTGATAAGGCAATTTACCACCTCCTACATGTAAAGAGATACTACCGTTGCCCAAACCTTCGCAGGTGATATTGCTGACTGTTCCGGCAATGCCCAACTCCTTCGGTTCTTCTACGAAAATGACGCCTACTTCACTACAGCCGTTTGCATCGGTAACAGTAAGTACATAAACTCCGCCAGCAATATTTTCCAAATCTTGTGTGGTTGCTCCGCTCGACCAGCTATAACTATATGGTTGTTTTCCTCCTCGGATAATTGCATTTACCTTTCCGTCTGATAGACCGGCAATAGTTACCGATGTCGCTTCCAATTCTATAGTAACTGGGTTGGGCTCTTTAATGGTAAAGGCAAAAGTTTGTTGGCAATCTGTAAGTGAGTCGGTTACCGTTACATTGTAGATTCCTTTTTCGAGGTTATCGATGGTTTCCCCTTCTAAGTCGTTTGACCATACAATGCTGTATGCCGTTGACCCGCTTACCGCTACTTTCGCAAAGCCATCTCGCTGTCCGTAACAACTGATGTCTTGCTTATCGAGCGTTACCCCTAGCTTGTAAATTGTGAGTGTAGTGGTATCGCTTAATGAGCAAAATGGTGTAGTATATACTATTTGATATTCTCCTGCTGCGCTTGCTGCTACATCTACTTCGCCTGTGGCTTTATCGAGTAACAGACCCGTTCCTAAGGCCTTAAATGTGCCTCCTACCGTTCCCGATATAGTTGGCTTCGTAGCTCCTTCACTTCCACATACAAAAGACTTAGGATAGGCAAATGCGGCGTTCCCTTTTTCTCTCACCGTGATGGATATTTCATCGGTAACAGCTGGCTTACCAAAAATTTCTGTAGTTAAACTTACTTTTCTAGCTCCACTTGTATTGAAATCGTAGGTTAACGTGCGTTCTGTGCCTACCGTTGTGCCATCAATTTCCCAAGTGTAAGCGCCTGCACCCACTGCGCCTTCGAGTGTGAGTGTGGTTTCGGGGCAAACAGTAGTGTCACTTTGCAATATATCGCTCGTGCCAAATATCTCAAGGGTAAATGTCGCCTTCTTTAGGCAAGGCTCCGGCGTTGTATAGGTAATCTCATACTGTCCTTTCGGGCTATTGCCTAAATCTATTTCACCTGTAGTTTCATCAATGCGTAAACTGTCGTTATCCGCTGTAAATACGCCCCCTCGTTCGCCTGTAATGGTTGGGGTAATGTTCGGTTCTGATTGGCGGTACTTCGCTGCCGGATAACTAAAAGCGGCACTTGGTGCTGGTAGTAGCTCTATGGTTTGCGATTCAGGGTCGCAGGCTGCTAGTGGTGTGCTATAGGTAATGGTGTACGTTCCTATTGCTGAATTTTCTAGGTCTATGCGCCCTGTCACTTCATCAATTACTAAATCGGTAGAAGAAGCTGCAAAAGTTCCGTTGTTTAATGCCGTAACGGTTGGCGTTGGGTTTGTTTCATTTTGGCAATAGGCAGCTTTTGCATAGCTAAATACAGGGACCCCGATAGGTTCTAAAATATCCGTTTTGAAGCTTGCTGAACAACCTGCTGAATCGAGCACTAAGACCTCGAAAGGCTCAACGGTATTGCCTGAAAGATTGGTAATCACGCTATCGGTCTGCCCGGTGTTCCACTCAAACTTGTAGTAGGCATTGCCATTGGCATCGCGGAAAGGGATACCCCCTTTTACGGCAATAGCAATCATTCCATCGGCTGCATTTTGGCAGGTTACATCTTTTACTGTCGGTTCTATGAGGAGTAGGTCGGGTTCAGTTAATAGAATTGTTTTATTTTCTATACAGCCTCGGCTATCTTTTATAATAACCTCATACACACCCGATGAAATAGCGTCTAAATCCTCTGTAATTTCACCTTGCATCAATGTACCGTCTTTGTACCACTCATACGTATAAGGCGCTGTTCCCCCTTCTGTTATTAAGTTAATTCGCCCGTTCTGCGCGCCATTACAACTCACAGGAACTGTTTTGAATTGAACGAGTAGTTGCTCAGGTTCTTCAATGACTAAGCTATCCGTCAGGATATTTCCTAAAGAATCTGTTACGCTAAAGATGTATTTACCTGCCGATAGATTTGCTACTTTTCGAGCTGTCGGACCATGCGACCATTGATAGGTAAACGGAGCTAAACCGTTATCTAAAATAATTTCGGCTTCGCCATCATTTTCTCCGAAACAAGAAATATCTGTTTTGGTATGAATGCGTTTTAAAATTTCAATTTCAAAAGTATCGGATACTGCACAGGTAGGTGTAGTATAGGTTACTACGTAAACTCCTTCTGTGCTACCATTTAATCCTATTTCTCCTGTGATTGGATTAAGGACTAAGCCCGCCTTGTTTACGGTGAAGTCACCTCCAGTTTCTCCCAATATAGTTGGGCTTATTACAAGCTCGCTTTGGATGAACTTCTTACGTTCATATTCAAAAGCAGCACTTGGTAGCGGTGTGATGGTTACTTCTTGTGTTGTAGGATTACAAAAGGTAAGAGATGTAGTGTAGGTAATTGTGTAAGTACCCGCTACAGATTTTTGTAAATCTATCTCTCCTGTAACCTCATCTATGATTAAGTCGGTAGAAGATGCTGAATAAGTACCATTATTTAACGCACTTACTGTAGGGGTAGGATTCGCTTCATTCTGACAGTAGGCTTCTTTATCATACGCAAAAGTGGGCGTTCCTATAGGTTCGGTAATATCGGTTTTAAAACTTTTGTAACAGCCCGCAGAATCTAACACTAGTACTTCGTAAGGTTCTATCGTATTAGCTTTTAAGTCTGTAATTACGCTATCTTTTTGCCCTGTGTTCCACTCGAATTTATAATATGGATTACCATTTTCATCCCTAAAGGGAAGACCACCTTCTACGGCAATGGCAATCATACCATCTTCAGCATTTTCGCAGGTAGTATTTTTTATTGTTGGTGTTAAGACCAATAAATCGGGTTCTGATACTAAAACGGTTTTAGTGGTAATACAATCGTTCGCATCTGTTACAATGACGCTGTAAATACCTGAAGTAAGCGAATCTAAATCTTCAGTTGTCCACTCTTCCATTAAGACTTCGTCTTTGTACCACTCATACGTATAAGGGGCTGTGCCTCCGAGCGTAGTATTCTTAATCCTTGCATCGTTGGCACCTTGGCAGGTTACGGGGACGGCTTGGGAAGCGATGTAGAGAGAGTCGGGTTCTTTAATTTCAACACTATCAACAAATGTACAACCTATAGCATCTGTCAATGTAAGAGTATAAAACCCAGGTGATAGATTGACTATTTTTTCAGAAGTAGCTTCATTGCTCCATTTATATTCATAAGGCTCAATACCTCCATCTGCTGTAACCTCAATCTGACCATCGTCTTCTCCAAAACAAGTGATATCTACCTTTTCGAAGGTTGATTCTAAATGACTGATAACTACATTGACTGTATCAAATTCTTCACAACCTATATCATTATAAACTTTCACATAATACTCACCTGACTCGGTTACTGTAAGTGTTTGATTTGTACTACCATCAGACCATAAGTAATTCTGTCCTTCATTATTAACTCCTAAAATAAGAGAATAACAGGCAGTAGTATCCGAACCTAAATCTGCAATTACTCTGTCTCCAAGTTTTAGATTACCCGTAGCTGTTGCTTCATTTCCAATGTTATCAGAATAGATGATTTCATAAGGCAATAAAGTCTTACTTGCATCTAATAAATCTTCAGGCCGAATAAATACTTTATCATTTAACTCATCTCTATTAGCAATCACTAAGTAGTCATCTACAAATACTTTTACATTCTGCCAATCAACCCCTGAATCGTTGTCTTTGATAGAAAAAATAACTTCATCATCAATTCCACAGAAAAGACTGTCTAGCATTTCAAACGTAGGTGATGTTATATCATCTGAACTTAGTTTTATACCCAAAGCAAATGTACCCAGTTCATTAAAAGTTATAGATTGCTCAGATTTACCAATGGGTGTCCAATAATCACTATCTACGGCCCGATGAAACACTTGTATATTTTCATTTCCAGTCAACCCAAAGAAGGTTAAATCATCGTCCCCTAGTGTTGTTTGTAATTTAAAGCTATTTCCTTCTGTAACTTTCAAAGTATCAAGATTTCTAACGGCATTAAAGTAAACTAAATCACTGATAAATTGAATGGTATCCTCTGTATTCAATTCAAGCCCTTTTACAGCACCTTCTGGAAAATAATATTTATACGATACTTCTGTATTGTTACTAAACACACTACCATCATCTTTAAAAGAAATCTCTATTAAGGAATGGTTACCAAAATCATCATAATTAAAGCCTGCACTTTTATTTTTAGCTTTTGGGAGTTTTTGAACGTTCTGACTTCCTTGTCGTTGTGAATTTATAAAAGCGACTAAATTTTCAGCAGCATTTTGTATTCCTTTCTCGGCATTAATCCAAAAGCTATCAAGATGGTTGCTAATAGCATCACTTGCATCAAAAAAGGCATTTTTAATTCTATTAAACATTTCAACTGTTATACCTAAAGCAGGTTGAGGAAATAATAAACCTGTATCTTTATCCCAATAGGTTACAACAGGTAAGTTTGTACCAAATTCACTACTGTAAAAATCATATCCTAAATCATAAACAAACGATTCGCTATTTCCGATAGAGCCTGTATAGAATTTAGTGTATAAGGGAGATTACAAATTTTTTGAATGAT
>CAZFQW010000082.1:0-9985 GCA_964521225.1 uncultured Roseobacteraceae bacterium | reverse complement strand
TTTTAAGCCTTCAATCCAGCCCATTAAACGGAAGAATTTGATAACATCATTAATCCTTAAATGTATTGTACCATATTGTAGCTTTCTATTTCTTTTTTGTAAAGCGAGCTGATACTGCTGCCAAGCCATTTGGTTCGGAAATTCTTTGGTTTCGGTGGGCCTGCCTTCATTGTCTAAGAAAACAACCGTAAATACTCCACGGACGATAGAAGCAACCAAAAAAGAACCTTGTTTTTCAAGGGCATCAAACTTGGCTTCTGCCAATACATTTCCTTCCGAAGAGAGCAAGCCTTTTTTTTCGCCTTTATAAAAAGTAGTGTAAAATTCTCCTTTTTTAAAGGCATCTATTTTGTCGTATTCAGCAGGCAAAACAATTTCTCCTTCTAGGTTAATCACCCCAAACTTAGTGCCTTGTAGCACGCGCAAGAAATTGCTGTAAATCGGGGTGATGGCATCGTACATTGGCTCGGTAAGTAACTGGTTGGAACGGTTGGCGAGGGCAACTTTGTAATTTTTCCAAACGGCTAAATAGTCTTGCTGTACGGGGTCTATTCTTTCGTATTGTGGTGCAAGCAAGAGTTCTCCTTCGGCGTTAATAAGCCCGTATAAACCGTTTTGCCGAACCATAGCCGTTCCATCTGTTTGGAATTCGCTTACAAACTCGTATTGTGGTTCAATAATTACCTTGCCGTTGCTATCAATTGCCCCCCATTTGCCTTCTTTTTGTACGGGGTAAAGGGTTTGGCTAAAAGATAAACTACTCAGCAAAAGACCTGAGAGCAGAAAAATAATTTTAAAAAGGATTTTCATGGTATAATTAGCTTTTTTATTCTCCATTAGTTGGAATACTTTAATTTAGCTTAAATACATTAAACAATAATGCCAAAATAGGAAAGAAGCGAAGCCTTCTCTCACTTTATATATTTTTTCTACTTTTTTATATGATTTTTGGAGATGACATTGAATACCCAACGCTTACTATTGAGCGAAATAAAAAGAGACGACATTGAATTATTGCATCGCCTGAATTGCTATCCGAAAGTCGCTCGTTTTAATACAGTGGGCATCTCGAAGGAAATTAGCGATACAGAATCCTTATTTCTCCCAGTATTAATCGACATGGAAAAAAGCGAAAGGAGTATTTTCCATTGGATTATTCGTGCCATTGAAGGCGATTTTGTAGGCGGTTTCGGACTTCGTTTATCTGCTAAACGTTTTAAAAGTGCAGAAATCTATTACAATCTCCCACCTAACCATTGGGGGAAAGGTTAGGCAACAGAAGCAGCAAAAAGAGTACTTCAATTTTGCTTTGAAGAATTAAAATTGCATAGAGTAGGAGCAGGGGTAGCTGTTCAAAATGCAGGTTCTATCCGAGTACTTGAAAAAATAGGGATGAAATTAGAAGGAAGACACCGCAAAATTTTACCCTTAAAAGAGGGATGGTCAGATAATTTTGAATATGCTATCTTAGAAGAAGATTGGAATTAGAAAGGGTTCTCTAAATAGAAAAATTGCTTAAAACTTGATTATTTTAGCTAAGTATAAACATAAAAGTACTGACGATGACACTAACGAACGACCGATACATCAACCTATTCACCGACTTTGGTTTTAAGAAACTTTCTGGTGAACAACCTAACAAAGATTTATTGATAGCTATTTTAAAGATGGCTTCAACGAGGGCTTCAATAATGGAAATAAGGGCCGAGAAGAAGAAATTGCCCGAGGGCTGCTGAGCGAAGGGCTTTCTTTAGCATTAATTGCCAAAGTAACGGAGCTTACACAAGAGGAAATAGAAAAACTCCAATAAAGAGACTCCGAATTACTTCGCCCTTCCCTCCGAAGCTTCAATTTTCACGTCTCGCCATTTTACAGTTTCCCCTTTTTCGGAGAGTAGATCGATTTTTACATCTTCGCAAGTCTCTTTTTCTACAATTTTTACGGTAACCTCCCCTGCTTTTACTACGTGTTCATTGCCCCATTCGAGCAACGAAATCACTACTTTGTTTAAATCCTTTCCTTTTTTGGTAAGTTTATATTCGTAGCGGACTCGGTCATTTTCATTCTGATAACTCGTTTTTTCGAGCAGGTTTAATGCAACCATCTTACTGAGTTTGTTGGATAAAACTGAGCGGGAAACACCCAAGTTTTTTTGGAAATCGTCGAAGCGTTTGAAACCAAAAAAGCTCTCTCTGAGAATAAGCAATATCCACTTATCGCCAATTTCAGCGATTGACCGCATAACGGGGCAAACTTTCCTGTCTAAATATTTCAACGCCACTTTTTTCATAAAATAAAAGTATCAAAATCAATTCAGAGTTTTAAATTAGAACTTAGAATCTTGTTTTTGGAGTCTGAAAAATAAATTAGCGTTCAACCTCCTAGTTCTTACCAAAAATGAGCCTCCAAAAAATGTACTTTAAATCGATGGCCCTAGTGTTGCCAGCGATAGCTGCTAAGCAGGTATACAGAGTAATGTCAAATCCAAGAATTAAAAAACTCAGAGAGTTCGACGAAGAAGTATTAGCAAAGGCAAAAAAAGAAACAGTACGGGTTCAAAAACTTCGATATTCAGACCTACGCATGGGGAGAACGAAGCGATAAAGCCGCCGTTTTAATTCATGGATGGGAGAGGCAAGCAGGTAATTTTGGAGGACTTATCGAGCCCCTTTCAGCAAAAGGACATTATGTGCGTTTCTCTAATAAACCTCAGACAAACTTATTGATAAAGTAAAGAACTCCTTCCGATTACTTTATCAATTTGTCATTTAAAACTGAACATTTACCTACCCTAAGCCTTTCTAACAAACTCAGATTTCAGTCCCATTGCCCCAAAGCCATCAATTTTGCAATCAATATTGTGGTCTCCTTCACTCAAGCGAATATTTTTCACTTTTGTGCCCGCTTTAATAGGGCCAGAGGCACCTTTTACTGGCAAGTTTTTAATAACAATAACCGAATCTCCCTCTTGCAGTATGTTTCCGTTAGCATCCTTCACCGTGAATGTTTCTTCTTCAACCAACGTTTCAGGATTCCACTCGTAGCTGCATTCTGGGCAAGCAAATAAGGCGGTTCCCTTTGCATAACCATACGGCGACTTACACTGCGGACAAGGTTTCATTTCTTCTGACATAGCAAAAAATAAATTAAGTTGTTTTTGTTTAAACAATGCCGCAAAGTTAGTAAAATATAGCCTCTATTTAGTGGTATGGTGCAAGAAAAAAATGCTTTTAAAGCAGAGGGCAAACTCCCGCAAGGCTCGTCCCGCCGCCGAAAGCCACCCAACGCACCACCCACAACGGTCTTTCGGTTCGGCTCTCTGCCTAGTTTGCAGGCAGCAGCAACACCTCGAAAAAGTAAAAACACCGACCCTTAAACACCCTGCTTCAGTAAGTAGTTTGATGCCAGAACAGAAACTTTTTAGGGCGGGGTTATTACTTCTTTCATTTAATGTAGATTTAATCTAAATAAACTTTGCTCTTTTCAGAGGGTGTGTTATATTTGTCCGTTATTTTTAATCAATCTAAATAAAAACAATGAAACGAATATACTTATTCAGCTTATCCCTTACAATGGCACTCTTCTCTTGCAAAAATAGCGACGACAACGTTACTCCTAACATAGAAACACCCGCTACTTATGCTTTTGAGCGCAACGGACAAAGTACAGTCTCTTTCTCTGGGCAAACTGTCCGCATTTTAATGGCAGAAGAACTCATTAAAGCCATGAAGGATTTTGCCAAAACAGATGAGCAGTTAATCGAAATGTTCCGCAACCAAACCGCTTCGGGCGGCGATGCCAACCCTTTTAATAATCCTTCGCTGAACTCTGAGGGGAAAAATATAAAAGGCAAAGTAGCGGCTTCGCAAGATTTCTTTTCTGCCAATGCTTCGGAGTCAGCACAAATTAAAGCCGATTTTGAAACATGGATTAGCGCACAGTATACAGAGGTTTTTCCTAACCAAAATACTTTAGCACAACCCGGAACTGCTGGCCAACTAGCCGATGGCAATGCAGTGCGCTACATTAACGCAAAAGGTTTGGAGTACAATCAAGCAGTAGCAAAAGGGCTAATTGGCGCATTGATGACCGACCAAGTGGTGAATCACTACCTAAGCACTTCGAGGCTAGACGACGGGAGTAACAGAGAAAATAACAATGCCAACACCACAGACGAAGGGCGAGTGTACACTGCGATGGAACACTATTGGGACGAGGCATTTGGGTACGTTTACGGAACTGCTCCCGACCCCGCCAATGCAAACGCTACCGTGGGTGCCAACGATAGTTTCGTAAATAAATACATTGGCAAACTAGGAGGCGATGCCGATTTTGCAGGGGCAGCCCAAACCCTTTTCGATGCCTTTAAATTAGGCAGGGCAGCTATTGTAGCCAAAGATTACGATTTAAGAGACCAACAAGCCGAAATCATCCGAGAAAAACTAGCTGAAATGATTGCCGTTAGAGCGATATATTACTTGCAACAGGCAAAAATTGCAATGCCTAGCGACCGCACTAATTTTAACCTCTATGGCCCAGCACTCCACAATTTATCGGAAGGTTATGGCTTTATTTATAGCCTCCGATTTACAAGAAAGCCGAGCAGCAATGCACCATACTTTACTCGCCAAGAAGTAGATGAAATCGTTGCCGAATTAATGGGCGGCGGCGCAAACGGACTCTGGGAGGTAAGCAACGAAACGCTCGATAATCTTTCGGAAAAAATTGCAGCTAAGTTCAGTTTCACGGTTGCCCAAGCGGGTGCTTAAACTTTTTTAAAAATTGGGGGCGCTGAGTAGATTTCCCCTTTTGTTCTACCTTAATTTTTATCAGCCATGAATCCATACAAGCAACTTCACCGCAACAACTATGGCGTTTCTTTCTATTGCCAATGCCAAAAACAGGTGCATCTTACTTTTGGAAATGTAGCCTTGGCGCAAACGAAAGGAGAGTTTGATGCCTTCTGCAATGAACTTAAACTATTATTGGCAGAAAATCAAAACATTTGCCCTTACAGAAAATGTTTAGTTCTTAGAACCCCTGTGAGCAAAATTGCTTTAATTTTCAATTTAGTTGAAATAAAAGAACTGCTCGATTTAATGGAAAACAGCAAGATTGCCTTAGAAATAATGGAGTTGCTTCAAAGCTAAAATCTCAATGTTTTATCGAACGAATTTGAAGTATACCTTCTATATTTGAAAGTATTTATTTAGACTTAATCTTAAAATAAATAATGAAGAAAATTGTATATACTTTTCTCTTCTTCTCACTCCTTTTTTCTTGTAGTGAAGACGAAGAATCGGTGGTGAATTTGAACGACAGTTTCGATAGAGAAGCGATGCTTACCAATTGGGCCAATAATATCATCCTCCCAAGATATGAAGCATACAGGGGAGCGGTTGAAAACCTAGTAAATGCAAAAAACACCTTTGTAACCGCACCCAACGGAAGCAGTTATGAGCAACTCGATGCCGCGTGGCTTTCAGCCTACACAGCTTGGCAGTGGGTTTCCATGTTCGAAATTGGCAAAGCAGAAGAAATTACCCTGCGAGATTTTATCAACACGTTTCCGACCAACGCCAACAACATTGAAGCGAATATTCAGTCGGCGAATTACAACTTAGCGTTGCCTTCTGCTCGCAGCCAACAAGGTTTTCCTGCCTTAGATTACCTTTTGCACGGAAGGTCGGGAACCACTGCCGAAGCAGTAGCCACTTTTGCACAAAGCGAAAACCACCGGCAATATTTAAGCGATGTGGTCGATAGAATCAGCGTTCTTTCCAACGAGGTAGTTAACGATTGGCAAAACGGCTACCGCGAATCGTTTATCACTAACAGTGGTTCAGCGGCGAGCAGCTCGGTAAATAAATTGGTGAACGATTTTATGTTCTATTACGAAAAAGCCTTGAGGGCAGGGAAAATAGGCATACCTGCCGGGGTATTTTCAAATCAGCCGTTAAGCGATCGGGTAGAAGGTTTGTATAAAGAAGAAATTTCCAAAGTATTGTTTCAGACGGCGCTTAACGCTTCTGCCGATTTCTTTGTAGGAAATCATTTCAACGGAAACGGGAGAGGCGTAAGCTTAAAAGATTACCTCAATTTTGTAGAGGCAAGCACCGAAGGCGAGCCACTTAGTGCCCTCATTGAAAACCAGTTTAATGTGGCGAAACAGAAAGGAAATTTGCTACGGGACAACTTCCGCTTAGAAGTAGAAACTAACAATGCAAAAATGTTGGAAACCTACGATGCGTTACAAGCCAACGTGATTCTGATGAAGGTAGATATGTTCCAAGCCCTAAACGTACGGGTAGATTACGTAGATGCCGACGGGGATTAAAAAAAATTATTTGCAAAGCATTTGGTCAATGATTTCAATAAAAAGCTATCTACATAAAACCACAAAGGCTGCTCCATTAGCGGCCTTTCGCATTTTTTTTGGAGCGATGATGTTGGCAAGCATCCTCCGCTTTTGGGCAAACGGATGGATTGAAAAACTCTACCTGCAACCTAAATTCTTCTTTTCTTATTATGGGTTTGAGTGGGTGAAACCCTTGGGCGAACTTACCTATGTGCTTTTTATAATTTGCGGAATTTCTGCTATTTTGATAGCGATAGGGTGGCATTACAGAATTGCCATTATCGCCTTTTTCCTCAGTTTTACCTACATAGAACTGATGGACAAAACCACTTACCTCAACCACTATTATTTTATTAGTCTGTTAAGTTTCTTGCTGATTTTTATTCCCGCTCATGCGTATTTTTCAGTGGATGCCCATCGCAGAAAAGTTACTTTTGCGCACGTGCCTCGGTGGTCGGTAGATGCCATTAAATTATTACTAAGTATCGTCTATTTTTATGCAGGTTTGGCAAAGCTCAATTCCGATTGGCTGCTCAATGCCATGCCCCTAAAAATTTGGTTGCCCTCTAAGTACGACCTCCCTTTTTTGGGCAATTTCCTGCACCAAGAGTGGCTCATTTATGCGTTTAGTTGGAGCGGCGCACTCTACGATTTAAGCATCCCCTTCCTTTTATTATACCAACGAACTCGCTGGCTTGCCTTCTTTTTGGTGGTAGTTTTCCATATTCTAACACGGATTTTGTTTCCCATCGGGATGTTCCCCTACATTATGATTGTGAGCGCCACCATTTTTTTGGAAGCGAAATATCACGAGCAATTTTTAAGGCTTATCGCCAACATATTGAGGAAAATGAAGCTTTTAGCAACTACAGCGGTGCTATCTGCGAAAGCAAAAGGCAATGAGGCTGCTTGGTATTTCCCGCAAAATAAAAGCATTACACTTTCAGTTTTAGCATTGTTTTTTTTAGTGCAGCTTCTGCTTCCTTGTCGCCATATTTTATACCCCGAAGAGCTGTTTTGGACCGAAGAAGGTTTCCGTTTTTCGTGGCGGGTAATGCTGATTGAAAAGGCGGGTTATGCCAATTTCAAGGTAGTAAACACAGAAACAGGAGAGCGTTTTTATGTAGATAATACCGATTTTTTAACTTCATTTCAAGAGAAACAGATGGCGACACAGCCCGATTTTATACTCGAATATGCTCACTTTTTAAAAAATCATTTTGAAAGCCAAGGACACGAAAGCCTTGAAATTTATGTGGAAAGTTATGTCGCTTTAAATGGCAGAAGAAGTCAGCCTTTTATCGACTCATCGGTTAACCTAGCAGAAAAAAAAGAATCGTTTAAACACAAAGATTGGATTTTGCCTTTCAAGGGGGAAATCAAAGGGTTATGAATTACGAATTACAAATTATGAATAAAATATCTACTGCGAGAACAAAGTATAAAATCAATTATTCGCTAATACTTATCGCTTTTCTATTTCTTTTTTCTGTGTTGGAGGCATCTGCTCAGTTTACCCTTTCGGGAACGGTTGTAGAGGCAGAAACGCAAAAGCCCGTGGCAAGTGCCGATTTGTTTAGCAAAACGGGGAATATCTTCGTAAAAGCGAACGCAAAAGGAGAGTTTAAATTCAATCAGTTAAAAGAGGGGACGCATTTAATTGTGGTTTTTAAATTGGGGTATCAATCGCAACAAATACAGTTAACTATTTCTGAGAATACTACGCTTTCCATTGCACTAATGCCTTTTTCCGAAGAGCTTTCCGAAGTGGTAATTAAGCAACAACAGGAAGAACTCTTTGCTTTAAATCGCTTGAATCCTGTGGAAGGAACGGCAATTTATGCGGGTAAAAAATCGGAAGTTGTTTTGTTGAGTCAGGCGGTGGGCAACCTTGCCGCCAATAATGCCCGGCAAATTTATGCGCAAGTGGTAGGGCTAAATATCTACGAAAATAACGATGCCGGTTTGCAACTAAACATAGGAGGAAGAGGCCTAGACCCCAACAGAACGGCGAATTTTAACACGCGGCAAAATGGTTACGACATCAGCGCCGATGTTTTGGGGTATCCCGAAAGTTATTACACGCCCCCTGCGGAAGCACTCAGCGAAATTCAGGTAATTCGTGGTGCGGCTTCTTTGCAGTACGGAACGCAGTTTGGCGGTTTAATCAACTTTAAGTTTAAAAAGCCAACTCCCGAAAAGAAAATCGAATTGGTTTCTCGTCAGTCGCTGGGTTCTTTTAATTTATTTACCAGTTTTAATAGCCTTTCGGGTACCGTCGGGAAATTCAGTTATTATACCTATTTTAATTACAAAAAAGGAGAGGGATTTCGCGCTAATTCCGATTTTAATTCTAAGAATTTTTTTCTTTTGGTAAATTATCAATTAGCAGAAAATACCAATATCACCCTAGAAACTACTTATTTAAAATATTTAGCACAACAAGCTGGAGGGCAAACAGATACGCAGTTTCAAGAAGGTTTTGAACTGAGCAATAGAGCGCGCAATTGGTTTGAGGTAGATTGGCGTTTGGTATCGCTTAAATTCAAACATAAATGCTCGAATAAAACCGATTTTAGTATTGATTTATTTGGCTTAGATGCCAAGCGAAATGCCCTCGGTTTCAGAGGCGACCCACAGCGACCGGAGCGCAACCCGATAACCGAAATTGATGATGGAAACGCTTTCACTAGAGATTTAATTCGAGGAGCGTTTAACAATTGGGGGGTAGAAAGTCGGTTGCTTACACGCTATGCAGTGGGGGGGAAAGAGGCGGTGTTTCTTGTAGGCTCAAAGTTTTACAATGCCCACAACCGTGCATTCCAAGGGCCAGGTATTAACGGAACCACTGCCGATTTTAGGTTTGCTTCCACCGAATTTCAGGATTACCCCAACCAATCGGCATTCGATTTCCCCAACTTGAATGCAGCATTTTTTGGGGAAAATATCTTTTTTATCAGCGATAAACTTTCGTTCACTCCCGGTTTTCGGCTAGAGTACATCAAAACCGAATCGGAGGGAACGTACACCGAGGTGCGCTACGACAACGCAGGGAACGAAATTTTCAGGCAAGATTTGGAAGACAACCGTACCCTCGATAGGGCGTTGGTTTTATTAGGCATTGGTGCAAGTTACAACCATTCTGATAATATGGAAGTGTACGCTAACATCTCCCAAAACTACCGTTCGGTTACTTTTAGCGATATTCGGGTGGTGAATCCTACTTTCATTATCGACCCAAACATTAAAGACGAAAGAGGCTTCACAAGCGATTTTGGCTTCAGAGGAAAATGGAAAGGGCAGCTTTCGTACGATGTGGGCGGTTTTGCCATTGTTTACAACGACCGAATCGGTACCATCTTAGAAGCACAAGGAGCAAACAAAGGCGACCGAGTGCGAAAAAATATTGGCGATGCCTTCATTTTTGGTGCAGAGGTTTTCCTAGACTGGAATGCCACAAAAATGTTGGGTTTAAATACAGCTAAATTCCGCATCAATCCATTTGTTAATTTGGCGCTCACCCAATCGGAGTACCTTGCCAGTGAAGAAAATAATGTGAAAGGAAAACAGGTTGAGTTTATCCCTGCGACAAACCTTAAAACAGGCATCCGCATTGGCTACAAAAAT
>CAZFQW010000081.1:0-10033 GCA_964521225.1 uncultured Roseobacteraceae bacterium | reverse complement strand
GGCGATAGTGCACTTCACTACACCTACTCTTATCTTACTTGGTAAGCCCTGCCCTGGACTCCCCTTCTCGCAGAAATAAAAAAGGAAGTGGAACATTTTTGTGATACGCATTTTACCAGTGTATTACTTAACTTATATCGCGCTGGAGGCGATAGCATGGGCTGGCATAGCGACGATGAACCTGAGCTAGGAGAAAATCCAATAATAGCTTCCGTAAGCTTTGGTGCTGCTAGGAAATTTTCTTTCAGACACCGCAAGGAAAAACAGCGGAAATTCGACTTAGAACTAACACACGGCAGTTTATTGCTCATGAAAGGAGCAACCCAGGCAAATTGGCAGCACCAACTCCCAAAGACCAAAAAAGTGGAGGCACCAAGAGTAAACTTAACTTTCAGAATAATTCAAAATATTTAATCGGTCTGAATTGTAGGAGAAGTTTCTTATTTTCACTTCTCTAAGAATCATTTCTTTTAACAACAGTACTAATCATCTATGCGCAAGCTAACTTTCGTTTTAATAGGAATTGTTGCAATGTTTCATACACTACTTGCTCACGATAAAAATCCGCCGAAAGGGCAAGGAGGGCAATTTCAGTTTATCGAGAATAAAAATCAGTGGCAAAAAGACGTTGCCTTTAGAGCAAACATTCCCGGTGGGTTTCTCTTTTTACACCCCCAACGGCTTACCTATGCTTTCTACGATAAAAAAGCGGTTGCTGCAAAACATCACCCCGAAAAAAAAACAGCAGGAAATGAGGTTAAATTGGCCGACTTACGCAATGCTCCATCCGAACTGAGTTTCCAAAAAATTAATGCTCATGCGTTTCATGTTAATTTTTTAAATGCCTCTAATGCTATTTTAAAGGGATATGATCGTTTTGATTTTCAGTACAACTACTTTTTAGGAAAAGAGCAAAGCAGTTGGGGCCGCAATGCAAGTGTTTTTAGGGGAGCGACTTACGAAAATATTTATAAGGGAGTTGATTTAAAATTCTTACAAACAGAACACGACTTAAAGTATGAGTTTCATGTAAGTGCAGGTGCTGATGTTACTCAAATTCAGCTTGAATATGAAGGTGCTGATCAGCTATATTTAAAAAATGGGCATCTATATATACAAACTTCCCTCAATACATTGATTGAGCAAAAGCCTTATGTATATCAGCTTATTGATGGAAAAGAAGTTGAAGTTGCCTCGCAGTTTAAGCTCATCAACAATGTGCTATCGTTTGATTTCCCAGAAGGCTACAATAAAAATCGCGAATTAGTTATTGACCCCATACTCATTTTTTCTACCTACTCAGGTTCTTTTTCAGACAACTGGGGCAATACAGCCACTTACGACGAAGAAGGCTTTATGTACTCTGGCGGAACTGTCTTTGGGGCTAATTTCCCTATCACTACGGGAGCATATCAGGTAGATTTTGAGGGTGAAATCGACATCTTAATTCATAAGTATAATCAGGCAGGTACAGGCTTAGTTTATGGAACTGTGCTAGGCGGCAACAGTTCAGATGTCCCCTTCAGCTTGGTTACCGATTTAGTAGGTAATTTGATAGTTAGCGGTGTTACCGGTTCTAGCAATTACCCCACTACAACCTCGGCAATACAGCGCAATTTTAAAGGGGGCGATTTAGCCGCACCCTTTGCTTTTATTGGAAACGACGGGCTTATTACAAGCAACAATGCGGGAGGCGTACTTTTTTTAGAGGGTACAGATATTTTTGTAACCGTTTTAAATACAGAAGGCAACAACCTGAAAGGCTCTACCTATTTGGGAGGCTCAGGAAACGATGGTTTAAATGGCGGGAGTAACAACTTGGTTACCGATAATAGGCTAAGAACACTGCTTACCAGAAACTACGGCGACCAATTTCGGGGCGATGTATTTGTAGATTCGGTCGGCACTATCTTTCTTGCTTCTATTACTGAATCTAGCGACTTCCCTGTTTCAGCAGGAGCGCACCAAACACAATTTGGGGGGTTAACCGATGGCATTTTAATGAAACTCAGCCCCGATGTTTCCTCAGCCGATTGGGCAACCTATTGGGGAGGGCAGTTTTATGATGGTATCTACTCAGTAAAGGTAGATAGCCTAGAAAGAGTGCTCATTGCAGGCGGTACCAACAGCCGAGATTTACCCACCACAAACGGCGTTTTGCACAGCAGTTACCGAGGCGGAGATACCGACGGGTACATCGCTATTTTTGAAAAAGAAACGGGCGCGCTTTCCGTAGCCACTTACTTGGGTACCAATGCCTACGACCAAGTGTATATGGTAGATTTCGACGATGCTACCAACGTAGTAGTTTTTGGGCAAACACTAGGTAGTTACCCTACTACACCGGGCGTTTATAAAAACGATAATAGCGGAATGTTTATCCATAAGCTAACTACCAACCTTGAACAAACCGTATTTAGTACCATTATAGGCAGTGGCGATAATCGCCCCAACTTCGTCCCTACCGCATTTTTGGTGAACGATTGCGGCAACATATACCTAGGCGGATGGGGTGGAAACATCAATAGTTTCAGCGGTTATATTGGAGGCTCTACCAATGGCTTACCCGTTACAGAAGATGCCTTCCAGCCAGAAACCGATGGTTCTGATTTTTATATTATGGTGCTTTCGCGCGACGCCGACCAATTACTCTATGGCACTTACATTGGTTCGCCTACCGGCAGTGGCGACCATGTAGACGGAGGCACAAGCCGTTTCGATAAAAAAGGAATCGTTTACCAATCGGTTTGTTCTTGCCAAACCAGTGCTTTCCCTACTAGCACAGGCGCTTTCTCTAATGTAAATAACGGGCTTACTAGTGGAGGCGTCCCAAACTGTAACATGGCTTCTTTCAAGTTTGATTTTAGTTTACTCAAAGCAGAGTTCACGGCATCGAGCCGGGTAGGCTGCCGACCGTTTACGGTTGATTTTACCAATAGAAGTACAGGTGCTGAAACCATTACTTGGGAAATGGGAACGGGCGATACTTTTACCAATATCAATAACCTAGATTATACTTTTACAGAAGATGGCGAATATATCGTAAAACTTACCGCTCGCAACCCAAACGACTGCAAGAAAGTAGATGTAGCGTTTGATACCATTAGGGTGCGCTTTGGGGAGTTCGATGTGTTGCCCGACACCGTTATCTGTTTCGGAGAACAAATTGAGCTAACCGCCGCAGGAGGCGTTGAATATGCCTGGTCGCCTGCCGCTTCGCTCAACGATGCAAGCCTTGCCAACCCCACCGCTACCCCACAAGAAACTACCACCTACCAATTGGTTACCCAAAGCGAGTTCGGTTGCGAGTTTATTACCCAAGTAAAGGTAGCGGTAAGAGAAGAAATAGCAGTAGATTTCACGGCCAACTATACGCCTAAATGTGGCGGAACTCCCACGGTTAGTTTGCAAAATCTTTCTACCGGAGGAGAGAGTTATATTTGGGATATGGGCGATGGTACTGTTCTACAAACCGCCCAACCTCAAACGTATACTTATGCCGAAGGAGGAACTTACACGGTAAAACTCCGAGGCGAGCTTGCTAGCTGCTTTGAAGAGGTCGAAAAAGAAATTTTTGTTGAAAAAATCATCCCTCCGAACGTAATTACCCCCAATGGTGATAGTTTTAACAACAGATTTGTGGTTGGCAACCAAAGACAAGGCTGGGAACTCGCCATCTATAACCGATGGGGAGAAGAAGTCTTTAGAGCAAAAAACTACCAGAATGAATGGGACGGTGGCGATGTACCAGGAGGGCAATATCTTTATATAATTACTTCCCCAAATGGTGAAACTTGTAGAGGCTGGGTATTGGTTATGCGATAAACCCCCTTTTTTTTAGAATTTTCGTACAGGTTACATACTAGTTTATTAACACTTTTCGTCTTATATTTATAAATGTTATCTGTTGTAATTTTAAAAAGAAAGCTTAATTCACTGAGCTTTTTGGTAAAAACTGAATTTTAACTTTTCATTTACACATTAGCTATACTTCTCAATGCTTGGTAAAACAAAAATATTATTGGTGGAAGACGACCGCGTAATGGCGGGTCTGGTAAAGAAGTTCTTAGATGTAAGAGGATATGAAATTGTCCACTGCGATAACGGGAACTCTGCCATGGAAGCCTTCAACAAATACAGATTCGACATTTGTGTGATAGACGTTGTAATTCCTTTAAAAGATGGTTTCCAGCTTGCACAAGAAATTAGAGAGCAAAATCCATTTGTTCCGTTGTTATTCATTTCTTCAAATACGCTACCTAAACACCGCATTAAAGCGTTTAAAATTGGCGCAGACGATTACATAACAAAGCCAATTAATGTAGAAGAACTTCAACTAAGAATTGAGGCGATACTCAAAAGGCAAAAACATGCCCCAATGACCGATGAGTCGAGCGAAATTGAAGCAACTGACTTTACTGTTGGTAAATATCATTTAGACTTTCCTTATCAGCGACTTACCATTAACGATGATACTAGGAAACTAACCGCTAGAGAAGCTGAATTGCTAAGGTTTTTATACATTAACCGAAACGACTTAATTAAAAGAGAGTTTATTCTTCAAGAAGTTTGGGGCGATGACGACTATTACAAAGGAAGAAGTTTAGACGTATTTATTTCACGCTTAAGAAAGTACCTAAAAGACGACCCAGACATTGAAATTTTAAATGTCCACGGGATTGGTTTTAAGTTTTTGGTAAATAACAAATCGAAGGCAATGAGCTAAGAACGATTTTTATTACAGAAAAACCTCACTCTTTACATAAGAGTGAGGTTTTTTTGTATCAGTAATTCCTAATTTATTTAGGCAACTACTACCGCTGCTTCTTTATTTAAATAGCTTTTCTTGTTAAGTATTTTCTTTTCTGTTTGGGGTTCTTCAAACTTCATGGTAACTCTTAAGCCTTTTAAACCTTGTACGCCCTGTAAATCTTCAAGCTCAAAATCTTCAATTTCAGGATAAACCAAACCACGCGCTGCCATGTATTCTAAATAAGCTTTATATTCTGCTGCTTCTTTAGGTTGCGAGTATACAATGGCAATTTTCTGCGGCTGAGTCAGTCGCTCGTCTGTTCCCTTAATGAGGGCTTTATCAATTCGCTTTTTAACTATTTCGTACCTGATATTATAGGCACCATCTACATCAAACTTTTTCTCATCTATTCTAAACCTAATAGAAAGCGGATTGCTCTGCACCAGAATAAGATGTGTAGTACTCAGCGGAACAGGCAAGTTATCTTTAATTTTCTCAGCTGCTTTTGCCGAATTGTGCATGGTTAGTAGCTGCCATAATCTCAGATTTTTTAAATGTACCGGATCAAAATCATGGTTTTTTGCCAAAGCGTCGCCTACGTAAATGTTGTACTCAACCCCATCTGTTTTATATTTTTCAAAATAATGAGGGTACATCTTTTGCGCCTCTGCTTCGGCATCGTCTATTACTGCGGCAATGGTTTCGTTTATTTTTGTGAGGCTTTCTTCAAATGCTTTTCGCCTGTCGTAGAGTACCCCCAAATTATTCTGGATGGCTTTCCAATACTTGTTAAGGACATCATTTACTTCTTCAGCGGGTGAGTTCGCTTCCATATGTCGGAAACAAGGTTCTACTTCAAATTGAAGAAACTCAAGGATTTCTATTTCATCGCCAGAATACAAACCTTGTTGTATATGCTTATAATAGTTTTCTACTCTGTAAGAAAGCTCATCTAAAATAGGCGTTTTATACTGTAAATAGCCTGTAGAAAGTACTTCTTCTGCAAGGGCTAAGTGGGCTAATAGATCGTCTTGAATAGCCTTACTCCGATAGGTAGAAGAGCTCCTAATATCCGAAGCACCATACAAAGGATAAACTTCAGGGAAAACAATTGGCTCAATTTGTACGCTTTCGCCTTTGTCTTGCATCGCCATCATCTTTAAGGCTGAGTCCACAAATTTCCACTCTACGGCAGGGTGTATTGCTGTAAAATTCTCCTTAATTGTTCTTTGTATTCTATTTTCAATCTTATCGGCATTCCGCTTTACGGCAATAGAAAAAAGGGGGAAAATATCGGATAAGTTAAGCGCAGCCATTGTACCCATTTGCCCTGGCGATTTTGTGCCTAACTCTAGCAAACCTACAAACTGCTCGCCTTGGTAAAGCGGTGCAATAAACAAGTTTCTGATGCCCTTTTGGGCAAGCGCCTTTAAGAATGGAGGTGGGTTTTCTACTTTAAGAACATCTTCAAAAAACAATGGTTTTTTGGTAGCCTCTACTTGGCAAGGAAATGTACCAAAGTACTCTTCGCAGTTGGCATCTGAGGAGAGCCCCGCTAAAATTAGGCTATTCTTCGTATCAGATTCTATGAATGTATTTCTCTTTTCGTTGAATACAGAGATGCCAAATTCTAATTCGGGAATACTTAATAAGCTCCTTATTTTTTGCTTTACCTTCTCAAACTTATCTGGATTAATGAGGCTGTCGTCTTCCAACAAAATAAACTTAAGCGAAGAGAGGGTCTCTTCTATAGTAACATCTACTAGCCTGAATACTACTAACCCCTGAATTTCAAAATTCTCGGGTGGCAGGTGTTCTAGCCATACAGAAAGATTATCAAACTTGCGTGTAAGTTGCGCTACTTGATCAGCGGTAAGCATGGGCGCATCGGGCTTCGCTACAACTTTGGTAAAACGAGTATTTATTTCAATTTTGTAGTGTCTTGCAAGTTGTGTTTCGGGGTCTTTTAAAAAGAAACCCATACTCCCTTTAAAATCTAGTTTCTTATCATATATCGACTCTAAAATAGAGGCGTAGGCATTCAGCGTTTTATTGTAAAGCATTTCCTCTTCACTGAAATGGGCATGATCCATTCGTACTTGCCCGCAGTCTGTTATAAAAGAACCTCTGAATCGCTTTGTAGCATGGACTACATCCATAGCATAAGGAGTGGTAACCGCTACCATTTCGTCTTCTTGCAAACCAGGTGGAAAGATGGCAAGCATGATTGTTTCTACAAACTCTTTGTGCTGTTCTAAAATTGATAAATCTTCGATGGGTTGGGCAAGCTCAGGATATTTTTGGGTGTATTCTTTGAGTTTTTTGTGCATCTCTTTCCCCCAGCCGTTTTTTAGCCTTTCGTCTTCGTCCCAAAACTTAAGAATGGGAGCAAAACTCAATTTGCTTTTAAAGGGAAACTGAAAGCCCTTATAAGGGCATTTATGTTCTATAATATTGTGCATAGCAGTGAATTTAAAGGCGACAGTGATATTAAAAAAACAGGAGGAAATAAGCTAAAACCCCCTCGTTTTTTAATAGAGTTAACTTTATTTAGTGCAAGAAAAGTTTCAATTATTCGTCGCGCAGGGTTTGCCAAGGCTGTTTCTAAGTATTTCTTTTATTGCTGTTTCAATAAGTCTAACACTTGCTGAAAATCGCTAGGCAGTTCACTTTCAAAGGATAGCCGCTTTTTGGTAATCGGATGCGTGAACTCTAAAGATTTAGCATGTAAGGCTTGCCTTGGCATTATTTGTAGTAATTTTTCTGCCAATGGCTTAAACGCTTGATCCTGTTTTCCACAAATAATTTTTCTGTTGCCATATAATTTATCTGCAAAAAGCGGGTGGCCAATGTGGTTAAAATGCACCCGTATTTGGTGGGTTCTTCCTGTTTCTAAATTGCATTGTACTAATGATAGGTGCTGCATAGTTTGTAAAACTCTAAAATGGGTAATGGCATACTTGCCTCCCATCCCTTCTTCTACAACATTTCTTAGTTTTTTATTGTAGATATCGCGTTTAATATCCCCATGGATAGTCCCATACTCATGTTTTGGAATCCCCCAAATTAGGGCGTAGTAGGTGCGCTCGGTAGTGTGTTTGTAGAATTGCTTTGAAAGCTCCTCCATGGTTTTCTCTTCTTTTGCACAAACTAGTAAACCCGAAGTTTCCTTATCAATTCTATGGACAATGCCTGGCTTATCTTGCCCTTTGGGTTGGCGGGGTAAATTAGGATAGCGAGCCACCAAAGCGTTGGCTAAAGTACCCGACCAATTGCCTGGTCCGGGGTGTACTACCATTCCTGCCGCCTTGTTAACAACAAGTAGGTGTTTATCTTCATATACAATATCTAGCGGTAAATCTTACTCTTGTACATAGGCGGTTCGGTGGGGTTTATCAATCAGGGCGGTAATGGTATCGCCTAGCTTTATATTTCTCGAAACTTCCGCAGGTTCACCATTTACTAGAATCCTCTCTCTATTTCCGTGGTCTTCTAAATCTATTTCTTTTAGCTCTGAAAATTTTTCAAGAATTAATTGCCCAAGCATTTTATTCCCCACTTCTTTTTCAACCTCTAACCGGTAGATATCGTAAAACCTGCCTTTTCGAATGATGATCATAAATCTATTAGAACTTATTTAATTTGGTATAAAATGTTAGTAAAAAACCTAAAACAACAATTAGAATAGGGTGAGTTAAGTGTATAACCATAAAACGTGTTTTTTGTGTTCTCAATACGTAAACACCTTGTTTTGTATAAAGATGCTCGGTAGATAATGATGGTAGCAGCTTGTATTTCAAATCGCTATCAATCAAAAAAAATAACCGTACTCAACGGACTGAGTACGGTTATTAAAGCCTTGATAAATTAACCCCTTGCTTACCTCAGTCCTTTTTCCAAAATATCTACAAAGTAGTTGGCATAATTTGGGGTAATTCCTTCGGTAGTATATTCAGGAAGTTCGTCAAAATCTTTTTTATTGGCTTGGGGGAAAATTAATTCTTTTACCCCTACTCTTCTGGCAGCAATTGTTTTTTCTCTTACGCCGCCAATGGGCAGTACTTTCCCCGTTAAGGTCAGCTCGCCTGTCATTCCTATGTCTTTGCGAATAGGCCTACCTGTTGCCAAAGAGTACAGCGCTAGTGCCATAGTAACCCCTGCCGAAGGGCCATCTTTTGGCGTTGCGCCAGCGGGTACATGCAAGTGCACTGTATGTGTATCGAAGAAAGATTTCACCTCTTCGCTGAGTGAATCATCGTTGTCGATCAAAGCTCTGATATAAGAGTAGGCAATATCCGCTGACTCTTTCATTACATCGCCTAGCTGCCCTGTAATCTTTAAACTGGCGTTTTTACTGCGGACACTACTGGCTTCAATGTATAAAGTAGCTCCGCCCATAGCGGTATAAGCAAGCCCTAGGGCAACGCCCGGCATATCTTCCTTATAAAGTTCTTCTTCTGAAAAGATGGGCTTGCCCAAAAACTTCTCAAGGTTTTTTAAAGATATTTTAAAGTAGTGCTGCTTGTTTTCTGCTTGTTTCAGCGTAGCCTGCCGCATAATTTTTTTAATCTTATTTTCGAGATTTCTAACCCCTGCTTCGCGGGCGTAGCCCTCTATAATTTGGCGCAATGCAGCCTCCGAAATCTTGATTTCTTTTGCGCTGAGCCCGTGCTCTTTGCGTTGCTTAGGTACTAGAAATTTCTTAGCGATTTCAACTTTTTCTTCGGTGATATATCCCGGTAGTCGAATAATTTCCATGCGGTCGAGCAAAGGCCCCGGTATAGTATCTAGCTGATTCGCTGTGGCAATAAACAGTGCATTCGATAAATCGAAACGAACATCGAGAAAATGGTCTAAAAAAGAGTTGTTCTGTTCGGGGTCGAGTACTTCTAACAAAGCAGAAGCGGGATCGCCTTGGTAGCTTTTACCCACCTTGTCAAGCTCATCAATCATGATTACAGGGTTTGAAGCCCCCGTTCTTCGTAAACTTTCAATGAGCTTGCCAGGCATTGCCCCAATGTAAGTTCTACGATGCCCTTTAATTTCTGCCTCGTCGCGCATGCCTCCTACCGAAAAACGATAGAACTTACGCCCTAAAGCGGCGGCAATAGATTTGCCAACAGAGGTTTTCCCTACGCCAGGAGGGCCCACTAATAATATATTGTTACCCGTTAAACTTCCTTTTTTTATCACGGTACTGATCAACTGAAGAATGGTCATTTTTACAGGCAGTATTTAGAATTCCGTGTATAAGAATTTAGAAGAGCAAGGGAGTTACAA
>CAZFQW010000080.1:5052-10075 GCA_964521225.1 uncultured Roseobacteraceae bacterium | reverse complement strand
GATATAGACATTTCTAAAATAGAAGAAGGCAGGGTTCCAACTTACATTCAAAACCCATTGAATGCTGAAAAGCAAAGTAAGCTTTTGAGTATTATCTGCCAAAGGCCATAAATAGGCTAGATAGATGGAGAAGCAAATCATGATAGTAGTCCAGGCAACGCCGAAGAACCAGCCTGGAGGAGTCCATGGCGCTTTATTTAAGGTTTGATACCATTCTGAAGAAACACCACTGCCTGTGAAATAGCTGCCAATGCCCAAAGCAGCAAAGTTGATGACAAGGAAAATAATTATTCGTAGAATCATTCGAAATGTTTTTGATTTGAAAGTTATAACTAAAAACAAGAAGTGTTTGATTGATTATATTTCTAATTAATGATATTTGTAATACAACCTTTTAATTTTTTTCTGAGCTAATTTTTAATCGTTATGCTAACCTCAAAAAATCCTACTACTACCCCCTCTTGGAATGCACTTCTACAACATTGGGAACAGACCCATCAGGTTCAAATGAGCCGCCTTTTTAAAGAAAACCCTGAAAGAGCTAAAGACTTTTCAAAAAGAATAGGAGATATTTTTATCGACTATTCTAAGAACAGAATCACCCAAGAAACAATGGATTTGCTGCTAAATCTTGCCCGAGAAATGCAGTTAGAAGAAGGGATTAAAGCCATGTTTGAAGGGCGGGCAATCAACCAAACTGAAAACCGCTCGGTGTTGCATATTGCGCTAAGAAACAGGTTGAACACCCCCATTTTAGTGGATGGAAAAGACGTAATGCCAGAAGTAAATGCGGTGCTTGCACAAATGAAAAAGTTTAGCACGGCAGTAATTGATGGCGAATGGAAAGGCTACACAGGCAAAGCCATTAGCGATATAGTAAATATCGGAATTGGAGGTTCGGATTTAGGGCCTTTAATGGTAACAGAAGCTTTGAAAGCCCTAAAAAAGCCAAATATTAACCCTCACTTTGTATCGAATGTAGATGGTACACACATGTACGAAACGCTCAAAGGTTTAAATCCTGAAACCACTTTGTTCATTATTGCCTCTAAAACCTTTACCACGCAAGAAACCATGACCAACGCCCAAACGGCAAAAGACTGGTTATTGGCATCGGCGAAAAACATAGAGCAGGTAAAAAAGCATTTTGTGGCGCTTTCAACCAATACAGAAAAAGTAGCGGAGTTTGGTATTGCCACTGAAAATATGTTTCAGTTCTGGGATTGGGTTGGGGGTAGGTACTCGCTGTGGTCGGCAATTGGCCTTTCCATTGCCTGTAGTATTGGATTCGAAAATTTTGAAGCTTTACTTGAAGGAGCACACGAAGTAGATAATCATTTTAAAAGTACGCCTCTACAAGAAAACATTCCGGTATTGCTCGCACTCATAGGTATTTGGTACAACAACTTTTACGGTGCTGAAACAGAAGCAATACTGCCTTACGACCAATATATGCATCGTTTCGCTGCCTACTTTCAGCAAGGGAACATGGAGAGCAACGGGAAATATGTGGGCAGAAATGGCGAGAAAGTAAACTACCAAACGGGCCCTATTTTATGGGGAGAACCCGGCACGAATGGGCAACACGCATTTTACCAGCTTATCCACCAAGGGACAAAACTAATCCCCTGCGATTTTATGGCACCCGCACAAAGTTGGAACCCAGTAGGCGACCACCACCCGAAACTGCTAGCGAATTTCTTCGCTCAAACCGAAGCTTTAATGAATGGCAAATCGTTAGCAACTGCTACCGCAGAATTAAAAGCCGCAGGTAAATCCGAAGAGGATATTAAAAAATTAGCCCCCTTTAAAGTATTTGAAGGAAACCGACCAACAAACTCTTTTCTGTTCAAGAAGTTGACCCCCCAAGTTTTAGGGGCTTTAATTGCTATTTACGAGCATAAAATATTTGTTCAAGGGGTAATTTGGAACATTTTCAGCTTTGATCAGTGGGGAGTTGAGTTAGGCAAGCAGTTAGCCAATAACATTTTACCCGAACTGAAAGGAGAGGAAGAAGTTACTTCGCACGATGCTTCTACCAATCAGTTGATAAATCTTTACAAGGAGATGAGATAAAAAGACGGCAACATAAACCGAACTTGCTGCTTATGAAGTTTCACAAGGGCTTTATAGGCAGTGAGTAACTGAACATCAATAAGGAAATAATTGGTTTTATTCTGCCTAAAATTACATAAACACCTTCCCCGAATGATGCCCATAAGATTGGCGGGGAAATGCCCAAAGTAAGAAGTTAGGTAATATTTTCCCCCAGGTTTCGGGGTTGTGTTCTCCCCCTTGTATTTCTACATATTTGATGTCGTCTTCTGTATATCCCTTTTCCTCAAGTTCGCTGATGATATCGAGCGTGTCTTCTATGGCATCTATAATGCCGCTATTATTGCGGTCGCTTGCTTCGTCGAGTGTGCCAACTTCTAACCAAAATTTTAAGCCTTTTTTATATTGACTTTCTCTGATAACCTTGTGCATAATGCGGTCTAGGTCTGTATAGCCATTGTCTATCGCTTTGCTTCTCCACCAGAAAGAACCAGAAAAAATACCTACTTTCCCAAATAACTGTGGCGAATTCCATACAATATCAAAGGCGGAAAGTCCTCCTAAAGAAAAACCAATAAAAGCATTTTGAGCAGGACTGATACTTACCAAAAACGACTGCCGTAAAAAGGGCATGAGTTCTTTTATGATAAACTGATTATAAGCACTTGCCTTACTTCCCCGATTTGCGTAATCGGTTTGCGAAGCCACACCATACTCTAGCATCCGTTCTTCATCGGCATGGATACTTACCCACACGGTATCTTCTATCACGCAGTTACCGTGAAGGTATCTTAAAGTTTCGTACAGTTTTAAGCGAGGGGCCTCTTGCCCATCGTTCATAAGCACTAGGTTATAATCCTCCGTATCGTTTTGGTAGTAACTTTCAGGCAGGTAAATATCTACTCGCTTTGTTTTCTTTAAATAGGTTGAGTATAAATAATAAGTAAGGTCGGTATAGAAAGCTTTTGCCATACAGGCGAAGGTTTTAATGAGAAAAGAAGTTATTTAAAGCTAGATAATATCGTTATAAACTAAGTGAAGTAAGGTTTGTCCCACGGCTTTCAAAGTGTTTTTATCAATATTATCCATGTTGTCGGTAGTGCGATGCCAATGTTCAAAAAATGGATTATCTTGCACAGTATCGTAGTGAATAATGTCAATCATGGTGATGCTCGATTGGACATTTACAATGTAGTGGTCATCTACAATAGGTTCGGTGTTTTGGTTTACAAAGTATTGCCCATACCCCAACTGAGCAGCTTTATCCCAAATTTTATCGACTACTTTAGGCGCAAATTGCCTTGAGTAGCCTTCTTTGGTGAAACGAGCATTTTTTGCTCCCACCATATCGAGCAATACCCCGAAATAGGCATGGTATCCTTCTTTATGTAAGTTTTCGGTCCAGTATTGCGAGCCTAAGCAGTATGTAATTTGTTGTTCCGAAATATTTTCTTCCGAAGAGGGGGCGCCATAATCTTCCACATCGAAAAAAATAATATCCACTCCTAACTGTGGTTGAACGGTATCGGCACCAATCAAACGTGCCATTTCTAATAAAACACCCACGCCACTTGCTCCATCGTTGGCACCAAGAATAGGTTCATCTACTCCCTCTTGGTCGGCAACATGGCGGCTATCCCAATGCGAGCCCAACAACACTCTTTTGCTCATTTCAGGATTGAAGGAGCCAATAATATTTCTGCCTTTCAGCAGCGTTCCGTTATAGGCGGTGGCTTCAAAATTTTGCTCTGTTACCTCCCAGCCAAAGCTTTTGAGCTGCTCTACCAAATAATCGCCACACATTTGGTGCTGCATAGTATTAGGCACACGAGGGCCAAAAGCTACTTGTGCAGCTACAAACTGATAGGCAGAATCGGCATTAAAATCGGGAACGGCTAACACGGGTTTTGCTACTTTGGGTTTTTTATTTTCTTGGGTTGAATTTTTCTTAGTTTCACTGCAAGAAAAAAATAATACTGCTAAAAAGCTAAAAAATGAAACTTTATAAAGAATTGTCTTCATGGGGAAGTTTGAGTTTAAAATCAATGAATTTTGAGTTTAGTAGAAGTACTCAAAGCATACATTTTGGGTAAAGATAATGGGAGATTTTTTAATGAGTAGGTTACTTACTTAGCCTAGTAGCTAGTATTAAGCAAATTGATACCAACTACTAAGCACTAAAAACTCAACACTAAAAAATTAGCCTAAGCCTCATCGTAAGCCCAGTCAATTTTATCTTTCATGTCTTTTACGGTGATTCCTACTTCTTTTAAGCCGGCCCTAAGTTTATCTACCTTGCCGTAAGCTTTCTGTGCTTTTGCTTCTTTATATTCTTCCAATACCATTTCTACCAAATGCTCAAATTGCTGCGGTTTTTCTTCAATCAGCCCAAGAATTTCTTCTACAAAAGTGATATAAGTTTGCGTTGCCTTTTCAAACAATGCTTTCCCTAAAGCTTGCGGACTGAGTTGGTTGGTATGGATGGAATTGATTTTCTTCAATAAATTGAACAAACCTGCAATAGCAACGGCGGTATTGAAATCGTCATTCATTCCTCGGTAAATGGAGTCGATGATGCCTTCTACTTGCTTTGCCTGTTTCTCGTCAATTTCTTCGAGCCTTTCTCCATAAGCCATTTGCTTCGCTACCTTTAAGCCATTCATCATTTTAAAATAGCCTTTTTTTGCTGCCTGAAATGCCTCATCCGATAAATCCATGGTACTTCTGTAGTGCGTTTGTAGCATAAAAAAACGCAAAGTCATGGGCGAGTAAGGTTGCGAAAGTAAGTCGTTGCTTCCTGTGAATAACTCGTGTGGTAAAATGGAATTTCCCAACGATTTACTCATTTTTTGCCCGTTAATAGTGAGCATATTCGCGTGCATCCAATAACGAACGGGGTTTTCTCCGTGTGTACCTGTCCCTTGTGCTATTTCACACTCGTGGTGCGGAAATTTCAAGTCCATTCCCC
>CAZFQW010000080.1:0-5042 GCA_964521225.1 uncultured Roseobacteraceae bacterium | reverse complement strand
TTTTGAACTCATCACCGAACACTCCAAATGCCAGCCGGGGAAACCAATACTCCAAGGGGAGTTCCAGCGCATAATATGCCCTGAATTTGCTTTTTTCCAAAGGGCAAAATCTACAGAATTACGTTTGTCATCTTGTCCATCTAAATCGCGAGAGCCGCTAATAAGGTCTTCTAACTTTCTGCCCGAAAGTTGACCGTAGTCAAGCCCCCGTTTTTGGTATTCTTCCACATCGAAATACACCGAACCGTTTATTTCGTACGCCAGTCCCTTGTTAAGCAGCGTTTCAATCATTTCAATTTGCTCCACAATATGCCCCGTTGCCGAAGGCTCCACCGAAGGCGAATTATTGTTGAGCATACGCATCACATCATGGAAATCTTGCGTATAGCGTTGCACAATTTCCATTGGTTCTAAGTTTTCGAGCTTTGCTTTTTTTGCAATTTTATCTTCTCCGTTGTCGTCGTCGTCGGTAAGATGCCCCACATCGGTAATGTTGCGCACATACCGAACCTTGTAGCCAAGGTGCTGTAAATAGCGGTAAATAACATCGAAACTGGTAAATGTCCTCACATTTCCTAAATGGACATTGCTGTAAACGGTTGGGCCACAAACGTACATTCCTACATAAGGAGGGTTCATTGCCTCAAACACTTCTTTTTCGCGCGTAAGCGTATTATAAATTTTCAGTGGTGGTTGCATGCTGCAAAAGTAATAAGTTGTTGCCGATTATAACTGTAGAAATGCCGAAGGGTTCTCAAAGCGCCGAAATCAACAACTGCTTGCTTTATTTAGGTTTTTACGGGCAGCCTTGCAAAAGGCTCTCCCCGCCGCCGAAAGCCAGCTCGCACACCACCCACTTCGGTCTTTCGGTTCGGCTCTTTCCCAAGGCTGCGGCGCAACAGGCGAAAGCATGCGCACCGTGAAGCTAGGCTAGTTAAGTGCTCGAAATTAATTTGTATTTAATGTGAGGTAACTATCTGGAAATGAGATGCCGCTTCGCAAATTAAATCAGGATGCGAACTTACCTCGCCTTAATAACCCTTGCAATGCTATTCGATAACTCCACAAAAGTAATTTTTGCATTGGCATTTCGCTCTATATAATAATAAGCATTGTTGAAATGCAAAACGAACTGCTCCAAATTCTTCTCGTTCACTACTTTAGAGAAATTCTTCACAAAATCGAGGCGAGCACCTTCCAATCGTACCAGTTGTTCCCCCGAAAATTTCCAAAGCATCGCATCACGAATTACATTCAGGCTGTAGCGCATCAGCCCTTTCTGTGCTTCTTTGCCCATTCTTTGGAAGATTTCGGCATGTTCTAAAATACCCATGTAATCACTTTTGAAACACAGGCGCATCCAATCTCTAAAAGTATCGCCGTGGTCTTCGTGGGTTTCCCCTGCAAGCCGAATGGCTTCTCTTAAATTCCCTTCTGCCATGTAAGCCACTTGAGCAGCACGTTCTTCGGCAAGCTGATGGTGCTTTATAAGAAACTCCTTAATTTCAGCATCCTGAAACGGGCGAACGTGTACTATTTGTGTCCTCGATAAAATAGTAGGGAGCAGTGCCTCAGCATTGTTGCTCACCAATAAAAAAAGCGTTTTTTCTGGCGGTTCTTCTAAAATTTTTAAAATGGCATTCGCTGCTGTTGGGTGCATAAGTTCCGGCAGCCATATCAGCATTACTTTGTATTCTGCCTCAAAAGATTTGAGTACTAAACTGCGCATAATCTGCCGGCTTTCTTCGCGCGAAATCTGAGGTTGCTTATGCTCGGCACCAAAATGCACCGACCAATCGTTGAGTGTTCCAAAAGGATTTTCTTGTACAAAGGTGCGCCAATCGGGCAAAAACAATTCGCTCGTAGGTTTGCTTGTAACCTTTTTGGTAGTGGCTACCGGGTACACAAAATGTAAATCGGGGTGAATGAGTTTTCGGTACTTTCTAAAAAGAGGGTCGTCTTCCAAGCATCTGCCGACATCGTCTTTATTTTTACAATTAATGTACGCCGCATAGGCTAGGGCAAGCGGAAGCTGTGCGTTTCCTTCTCTGCCTATAAAAAGCTGTGCATGGGCAACATGGCTATGCACCGCAGAAGCTTTTAAAGCCTCTTTTACATCGGTCATTCCGGGGATATCTTCAAACTGCATAGCCCAAAGTTATAAACACTCAATGAATAGAACTAAGGATAATTTCATCCTTTTAGAACACTTATAAACATTAAATTTGTTTGTAAAAGCTAAATGAGCAAATTTAACAACGATGAAACCAACCGAACAGCTCCAACATATTGTAAGTAATTTACCACAAGAGCCCGGCGTATATAAATTCTTTAATGCCGAAAAAAAAATTATTTATATCGGGAAAGCAAAGAGCTTAAAAAGTAGAGTAAGCAGCTATTTTGTAAAACAAGCCTCTGCAAACCGCAAAACACTACGGCTAGTGAGCGAAATAAGGCACTTAGAGTATGTGGTAGTTAACACCGAGTTCGATGCCCTTTTGCTCGAAAATAATTTAATCAAGGAGAATCAGCCCAAATACAACATCCTTTTAAAAGACGATAAGAGTTACCCCTACATTTGCGTAACCAACGAGCGATACCCCAAAGTTTTTGCTACACGCCAAACCGATGCAAAACAGCACCGGTACTTTGGCCCTTATGCAAGTGTAGGGGCTATGAATACGCTGCTCGATTTGTTCAAACAACTTTTCACTCTGCGCAACTGCAACTTCACACTCAGCGAAGAAAACGTAACGAAAGGAAAATTCAAGGTCTGTTTAGAGTATCACCTTAAAAACTGCATGGGCCCCTGCGAGGGACTGCAAAAGGAAGAAGAATATTTAGAAGACATTGCCCAAGTAGTAGATATTTTGAAAGGAAACCTAAGCCCGGCAAAGTATTTTTTTAAGGAAAAGATGAACCAAGCTGCCGAGAGTATGGAGTTTGAAAAAGCAGAAGTATTTAAAAGGAAGTTCGAGCTTATCAATAATTTTCAGAATAAATCGTTGGTTACAAACCCAAAAGTAACAGAGCTTGAAGCCTATTCTATTGTAGCCGACGACGATTTTGCCTACGTGAATTTCATTAAAATCACTAACGGAAGGATAACCCAAACAGAAACGGTGCAATTCAAAAAGAAACTCGACGAGCCTGAAGGGGAAATTCTCGCCTTTGCCATGATGGATTTTCGTTCAAAATTTCGCTCTGCTTCCCGAAAAATTGTAGTCAATAAAGAGCCATCTATAGAACTCCCCGAAGTTGAAATTATGCTCCCAAAAATTGGAGATATGAAAAAACTGATTGGGCTTTCCTTAAAAAATGCCCTTTACTACAAAAAGGAGAAGGAAAGTGTGAAAATGGAATTACTCAAAAACAAGAATAAGAACTATACGCTACTTCAGTTAAAAGCCGATTTAAATCTTAAAGACCTTCCCCGGCACATTGAGTGCTTCGATAACTCGAACATCCAAGGGACAAACCCCGTGGCGGCAATGGTTTGCTTTAAAGATGGGAAACCCTCTAAAAAAGACTACAGACACTACAAAATAAAAACAGTAGAGGGTCCCGACGATTTCGCCTCTATGTACGAGGTAGTTATCCGTAGGTACAAACGTTTGCAAGAAGAAGAATCGCCTTTCCCTCAGCTCGTAGTAATTGACGGGGGCAAAGGGCAACTCAGTTCTGCCGCTAGGGCTTTAAAAGACTTAGGGTTGTATCAAAAAATACCCATAGTAGGCATTGCCAAGCGGCTAGAAGAAATTTATTACCCCGAGGATCAATACCCGCTGTATCTTAACAAAAAATCACGTTCGTTAGAACTGCTACAAAAAGTAAGAAACGAAGCGCACCGATTTGCCATTACATTCCACCGCGATTTGCGCAGTAAAAACAGCCTGATAAGCTCTTTAGAAGATATTGAAGGAGTGGGACCAAGTACTCGAAAAAAACTACTTACCCATTTTAAAACGGTGAGCAAAATTAAAGCGGCTTCGCCACAAGAGTTAAAGGCGGTTATAGGTAACAGCAAAGCACAGAAGGTAACAGCCTATTTTAAAACGATAATTTAAGGGATACTGATGGAATTGAACACAGGCTATTTGCTTTATGGAGTGAGTTTTACTTCGGAAAATAAAGCGTTTTTTCAAGAAAAGGAGATTGAAATAATCAATTATAAAAGGGCAACACTTTATTACAAATCACAAATTAATAGCGCTCAAGCAACGGATATACAAGCACAAAAAGAAGAAGGAATCGCCTTTTTTAAAATCTTAGAAAGCCTACACACTCAGCAAACACTTATTCCGTTTCGCTACAAAACGGTACTGCTTCAAAAAAAGCAACTGACTTCATTTTTAAAAGATAGATATGACGCTATTTTTCGGAAATTAACAGAAGTAGAAGGATATTCAGAATTTAGCTTAAAAGTGCTTGCTCAAACAGAAGAAACTGAGGGAAATATGAGTGCCCACAGCACGGGAAAAGAGTACATGCAGCACAAATTTCAGGCATTTAAAAAAAATAACTATTTGCATGACAAGGTAAAGTCGGTTCAAGCCTTTTTACAAGATGAATTAAATGCCCTTTCTATTGAATTTAAAATCGAGGAAACAAAAAAACATCAGCTTTTTTATCTGAATATTTTAATAAAAAACGAAATTCAATCTGAGTACAAAAAACTCTTAAAACAAATAGAAAAAAAACACCCTGAATTCAAGTATTTCTCGAGCGGACCATGGCCTATTTTTACGTTTGGAAACTTCATGGATTTTTAACAGAATACATCCATTTTGGCAACTTTTTTTAAGTTAGTGTGTCAGAAGAAAATAAAACTGTATATATTTATAACTTACTATCAAGAAAGTGGCTGATGTTGATAAAATTTAGTAAAATTGAAGAATGATTTTTCTAATCTAAAATCATTGAACTTTCTATATTTGCAATAATTATTAATTAATTAAAAGATTTTTACTGTTAACTTAAATCCAACAAGATGCGGAGAATTACAATTCTAATACTAAGCTCTTTGCTAACTTCTGTTTGTT
>CAZFQW010000079.1:0-10215 GCA_964521225.1 uncultured Roseobacteraceae bacterium | reverse complement strand
GTTCTTTATTGAATTGGAAGTACCGGATTCCGCATTTTATTACTACACCGACGTTTTGGAGAATTATCCTAAAAGAACTTTTACTCCCAACGTGATTTTCGCATTGGGAAGTTATTATCTTACTACTAACGATACTGTAAAAGCCGATTTAGAGCTACTACGCCAGTTTATTAAATTCACAGAGAATAACTTTATAAAGGCAGGGATTCTTAATCCGTTGGAGGTAGTCGCCGCTTTTGAAAAAAGTATGCTTACAGAGCTTAACTACATAAGCGAAATAAGGCATATTGAACAGTTCAGAAAGCTATATGGCGAGCATCCTAAATTCTATATTCCCAAACCTTACAAAGAATATTCTACCAATAAAATCTTAGTTATTGAGTTTATCAGTGGTTGTAAAATTACCGACTTAAAAGCCCTGCACGATTGGGGGATTGACCCTACTGAATTGGCGAAAGTAGGCACTGAAATTTACCTCACCCAAATTTTTGACTTTGGATTTTTCCACGCAGATCCTCACCCCGGCAACATACTGATTAGACCTAACGGAAAAATTGTGCTGATAGACTTTGGGATGGTAGGCAAAATTTCGCAAAAACAGAAATTTGCCTTTGCCGGTATTTTTGTCAGTTTGGCGCAACGCAACTCTAGGGGTATGGCAATTAATTTAAAACGCCTTGCTACCGAAAGTGAAATTGAGGAAATGAAAGTTTTCGAGTACGAGCTAAATGAGCTTATTGAAGATTTCATTGTGTTTGATGTAGACCATGCAACAATTGCAGACTTTGCACGAAGAATCCAAAAAATTATTTATAAGCATAAACTTGAGGTGCCAGGTTCGGTTTTTCTTATTTTGAGAGCGTTGGCAATTTTAGAAGGGATAGGGAAAACACTAGACGCTAATTTTGATGCATTAGAGTCAATTCGCCCTTATGGAGCAAAAGTGCTGAAAGAAGAATTTTCCTTTCAAAATATAAGCTCTGATTTATACTATTCGTTTACAAAGCTTTTGTCTTTAGGGTACAACCTGCCCCAGGAAACCAAAGACATCATCAAAAAAATAAGGAAGGGGAGGCTATATATTAATGTAGAGCACCATGGGTACGAGCCCATTGTACACAGGTTTGAGGTTATCAGCAAAAAGATGATAATGGCAATAATTATTGGGGCTGCTTTAATTGCTTCTTCTATTAGCCTCAATGCACCTCTTTCCGAAACACTTACCACTACTGGAGGGGTTTCCTATATTAGCATAGCTGGGTTTATTCTTTCGGGGATATTGGGCTTATTTCTTTTCCTTTCCTACCTCCGAAATGGCCATTGAACTTTCTTATACTTTCATGGTTTCTCCTTCTTTTCAATTTTTTAAGGGGGCGAAATAGTGTGATTACTTTTAGGCATCAGACTCAATACAATTTAGCAATACCTATAAAAAGACATGTATCAGCATCAAAATAAAAAAACGGAGTTTCAAGATTTAGGCAACATTGCATACGGAGAGGCGTGGGATTACCAAACTGAAATTTTTCAAAAAGTAGTTGCCGAAAAAATTGAAAACAGAAAAAGGGAAGATAGAGGAGAGCCGCGAATCCCCACAAAAAACTATTTGCTTTTCTGCGAACATCCGCATGTTTATACGTTGGGGAAATCTGGAGAAGAGGCAAATTTGTTGTTGAACAGCAAAGGACTTCAAGCAAAGGGGATTTCCTTTTTCCATATCAATAGGGGCGGAGACATCACTTACCACGGCCCTGGGCAAATTGTAGGCTATCCTATCTTAGACTTAGATAATTTTTTTACAGATATTCATAAGTATTTACGTTTGCTTGAAGAGGCTGTAATTCTTACCCTTGCCGACTACGGCATAAAAGCGGGGAGAATTGAAAAATTAACTGGCGTATGGCTCGACCATGAAGCGCAAAACAACCCAAGGAAAATTTGTGCCTTAGGAGTTAAAACGAGTCGGTGGGTTACCATGCACGGCTTTGCTTTTAATGTAAATACCGATCTTTCCTATTTTGAGCACATTATACCCTGTGGCATTGCCGATAAAGCGGTAACATCGCTCGCTCAAGAACTAGGGGCACCTCAGTCTGTTGCCGAAGTACAAACGAAGCTACTAAATCATCTTAAAACACTATTTTGTTTCGATTTATTTTCGGCAGAAAAATAGAAAGCAAAACACTGGCAATCAGGATTTTGTTTTTATTTTTGAATCTGTTTTATTGTTTGATTTCACTAATTATTTTTTTGATTAACCTCTGTGTTTTTTCAATATCTTCAGCCGAACTATTAATACCGAGTTTTTGGATTTGCCTAATTAAATCTTTTTTAAGCGCATCAAAAGTTGTTTCGCTTTGTTGTGCTTTTTGTTTTTTAGGCTTTAGCGCATCTAATGTATTGTAGAGCGCTTCTAAAGAAGCTACCGAAAGGGGCGCGTCGTCTTTTTCTCTGCCTAAGAGTTGCAAATCTGCTTTTTTAACTTTTTGCCTACCCGCTAAAATCTCCCTTTTTAGTTCAGGGTTTTGCACGCCTATCTTTTCTATACCCCTTGCAAACTCAGCATCTCTAAGGATTGTGTTTTTGCTTACACTGTATTCTTCTCCTAGTTTTTCATGGGTTTTTTGCATGTTCCCATTTTGGGGACTTGTTTCTTTTGCCCGTTCCCCACCATGGCTCGCCTTCTCTCTTTCGTAACGTAACCCTCTTAAATAACTGCGTTGTTCGTTGGTTAAATTGCGCCTTCCCAATTGGTTTGTAATCATCCAATCTTTCACGGCATCTTTAGAAGGAAGGTCTAGCACTCTTACTCCGTACTTAATGCTGCTGCCTTCGGCCTCAATCTTTTGGATGATTTGATAACGGTTATGCCCATCTACCAATAGAAAGTTTTCCAGGCTTTCATCTTCAGGGTCTTTCCAAAGAAGGAGGTCTTCTCGCACGCCCTCCGCTCTAATACTTTGCTCTAAGGTTTCAAATTCCTCGTCTTGTAAGGGCGGAATAAGGCTTTGGAACACAGGGTCAATCAAAATATTTTTTGGGCGTTCTCTCTCTATGAAGGCATCGAAGGCGTCACTTTTACGGGTAGTATGTACTTCCTGCTTTTTCTCTTGCGATTTCTTCTTGAGTTTATCTCTGCTGCTTGCCATGGGTGAGTGATTGAGTGGTTATTCTTTTAGCTTTTTGATGACTTCTTTTGCTACGTTTTCGTAGTCGGCTGCACCTTTGGAATTGGGGGCATAGGTGAAAATGTCTTCACCAGCTAGTTGCGATTCTACAAATTTAGTAGTGTGTCTAATTTTACTTTTGAAAAGTTCTTCAGCATAATCTTCTTGTATTTCTTCAATAGAAATATCGGCAGCAATCGTTTTGGTAAGCCCTGTAATTAAGATACCTAGCGGTTTTATTTCTGGGTTAAGGCGCTGCCTAATTTTGTTATCAATTAAGTCTTTAATAGAGTTAAGCCCTGTGATAGAATATCTTGCTGCCTGCGCCGTGATGAGGTAATGTGTAGAGGTGGTAATGCCGTTGATAGTATACACTCCGATAGAAGGAGGACAGTCAATCAAAATATAATCATAGTTTTCCGCTTCATCTTTTAAAGCATCTTTTAGCAGGTAATACCGGTTGATATTCCCCTCTATTTCGTGCTCAATTGTTGCCAAGTTTAATTCTGAAGGAACTACATGTAAGTATTTGTTGATCTTAACAATAGGCGTAGGAATCGCCAATTTATAGGCATCGAAAAGCGTTTTCTCAGGTTGCGAAATCCCAAGACCTTCGGTTAAATTGGCTTGTGGGTCGGAGTCAACCAACAAAACTTTTTTCTTTTTAAGAGAAAGCGCTTTCCCTAAGTTAATGGTAGTGGTTGTTTTGCCAACCCCTCCTTTTAGGTTCAAGATTGAAATAATTGTAGCTGCCATTTTCGATTTTCGTGTTTTTACAAAACTAGCAATTCCTTTATTAATTAAATGTCAAATAAGAAGCTTGTAAAAAGGGGAGAAATGAAAAAATGCGCAAACGATTAAAAAAGACCTATTTTTGGCATAAGAAAACCGAAACCTTTTTTATGAATATTTTAATCTTAACACACCAAGGAGATATTGCAGGTTCTACCTATTCAATTAGTTATTTGGCAAAAGGGCTAGCCGAAAAAGGGCACAAGGTGTACGTAGGTTGTAGGGAAGAATCGTTGTTGTATCAGCTTTTGCAAGGAACTAAAGTGCTGTGTATTGCCATGCCTTTCCGCAAAAAGTTCGACCGCCCTATTATGCGACAAATCCGCGATATAGTAGCACAATACCAAATTGAGGTAATTAACCCACAGTCGGGGCAAGATCGCTACAACACTGCCTTTTCTAAAATGCGCTATGGTTTTAAAGCTGCCGTAGTACATACCCGAAGGCAACGACCTCTGAGCGATGGGGGCAAGCTTCAGAGTTGGTTTTATATGGCAGTAACCAATAAGATAGTTGCCGTGAGTAACCCTATTAAAGAGCAACTAATTAAGCTAGGGATTCGCGCCAACCACATTAAGGTAATCCATAACGGCACACCCCCTGAAAAGTATGTGCTTTCTACACCCGAAATCACTGAGAAACTCCGATACAAATACGGTTTGACCTCCCACGATTTAGTGATAGGTTGTGTAGGAAGGCACAAACAGCAAGAACAGCTAGTGGGGGCATTGCGCTACCTGCCTATTCCGGTAAAACTGATATTGGTAGGGATTGAAGAAAACGCTACTTTCAAAGCGTTAATTAGCGAGTACAAAGTGCCGCACAAAGTAATTTTTACGGGCTTGATTTCCGCTTCGGAGACTATTTACCACTACCCCCTTTTCAACGCAAAAGTGTTGCCCTCGGTGGTAGAAGGGCTTTCACAAGCTTTATTAGAAGCAATGGCAATGGGCGTACCTGTAATAGCCACCAATGCTGTCGGAAACCCCGATTTGATTCAGCATGGAGCTAACGGATTTTTGTTTGAGGAGAACGATGAAAAAAGTTTAGCACAGTTCATTCAACAACTTTTAGAAGATAAAGCACTAAGTGCGCAATTTAAAGAAGCAGGCAAAAAAACAGCCCTTATAGATTTTTCAATTGAAAAAACGGTTAACAACTACGAGGTTTTTTTTAAAACCTTGATCTCCTCTTAGAACAGCTTACTCGCGGGTTTCCTTCAAAAAATAAAAACAAACCTTCTGCTTTACCCCTAAAACACTATAAAATGAAAGTAACAGGCTTTTCCTTTATAAAAAACGCTTTGATTTACGATTATCCCATCGTAGAAGCAATTACCTCTATCCTTCCTATTTGCAACGATTTTGTGGTTGCCGTAGGAAAGTCTGACGACGATACGCTGCAATTAATTTCGCAAATAGCACCCGAAAAAATCAGGATTATTGAAACTGAGTGGGACGAGTCGTTAAGAGAGGGGGGAAGGGTGCTCGCCGTGGAAACTGATAAGGCTTTTAAAGAAATATCGGGGGATGCCGATTGGTGCTTTTACATACAAGGCGATGAAGTGGTACACGAAAAATATTTGGAAACTATCAGAGGGGCAATGCTAGCCCACAAAGACAATCCCAATATTGAAGGGCTACTGTTTAAATACAAGCATTTTTATGGCTCTTACGACTACGTAGGAGCCTCTTCCAATTGGTATAAAAAAGAAATTCGAGCAGTAAAAAACAACCCCTCTGTCTATTCTTACAGAGATGCACAAGGGTTTAGAATAAGAGAAAATGAAAAGCTACGGGTGTACCCCATAGAAGCGTATATCTATCATTACGGTTGGGTAAAAACGCCCGAAGCAATGCAACGGAAACAAGAAAATTTCCACAAATATTGGCACAACGACGAGTGGGTGGCCCAACACATTACAAAGGCAGAAGCATTCGACTACGAAAGCCATGTGAGAGAACTAAGACCCTTTGCCGAAACGCATCCTAAAGTAATGGAAAAGCGAATTAAAGAGAAAGGATGGGATTTTGACTATGATATTTCAATTGACAGAAGAACCTTGAAAGACAAAGTAAAGTCTTTTTTGGGCGACCAATTTGGCATTGAACTAGGTTATAAAAATTACCAAATTGCGAAACGATAAAAAGTGATGAAGAAGATTTCCGCAGTAATTATCACCTACAACGAAGAAAAAAACATAGAACGATGCCTACGTTCTCTCCAAGGAGTAGCCGACGAAATTCTCGTAGTCGATTCGTACTCTACCGATGCTACAAAGTCAATTTGTGCAACGTTTGGTGTGCGTTTTTTGCAACATCCTTTTGAAGGGCACATTCAGCAAAAAAATTACGCGATGGCACAAGCACAGTACAATTGGGTGCTTTCTCTCGATGCCGATGAAGTCTTATCGGAAGCACTACAACAATCTATTTTAAGCGCAAAGCAACAAAAAGAAGGCTGGGCAGGGGCAAAAATGAACCGACTGAGTTCGTATTGTGGGCATTGGATACGCCACTGCGGTTGGTACCCCGATAGGAAACTGAGATTGTGGAACAGAGAAAAAGGCGAATGGGGAGGCGAAAATCCACACGATAAAGTAGTAATGCAAGAGGGCACAAGCACAATTCTGTTAAAGGGCGATTTGCTGCACTACACCTACCACACGCTTTCAGAGCACATTCGGCAAATGGATAAGTTTTCGGAGATTGCCGCACAAGAAGCTTACAGAAAAGGGAAAAAGGTGTTTCCGCTGTGGGATTTATGGCTGTATCCCTCCTTTGTTTTTTTTAAGATGTTTATTTTGAAAAGAGGGTTTTTAGATGGCTATTACGGTTGGATAGTTTGTAAGAATGGAGCCTATTACCGCTTTTTGAAGTACCTAAAACTCAACGAGCTTTACCGCCAAGAAAAAGGAAACTGATTTTTATTTAAGTATCCCATGCTTGAAAGAAACGCATTTTAACCTTCGGGAAATTATGCCTGTGCTACAGAATTGCTGCTTTTAATCATGGTGCGACTCATCGTATATTTTTGATGGGAGGCTTAAATCAAAGGCAATTCTTTTAGATTTAGAAAATAACTATGGTAATTTTGTGGCTAAATCGAAACAACAAAACTCCTGTAGATTGAAAGTACTGCATTTAAGCTCTGAGAAAACTTGGCGAGGCGGTGAGCAACAAATTGCCTATCTCATCCTTGAACTCAATAAAAAAGGAGTACAAAACCACGTAGCCTGTAGGAAAGCGTCTTCTTTCGAGCAATTTTCTAAAGAAAACAACCTCCCTTTTACGGCACTATCCTTTAAAAATCAGCTCGATTTATCTACGGTTTTAGGCATTGTAAACTACTGCAAAAGAAACCGAATAGAATTAATTCATGTCCATAGTGGGAAGTCGCACGGATTGGCAGTAATGGCATCGGTAGCAGGCTTTAAAGGGGGAATTGTACTGAGTAGGAGAGTGGATGTTCCTCCAAAAAAAAATGGCTTTAGCCGTTGGAAATACAATCATAAAAGCATAAAACGCATTCTTTGTGTTTCCAATAAAATTCAGTCGCTCGTAAAAGAAGTGCTAAAAGACCCTCCCAAAGCAATTACCGTTTACGATGGAATTGATTTGAGTCGTTTTGAAGAGATTGAAAAGAAAGGTTTCCTCAGAGAAAAATATAACTTACCACAAGAAGCGGTGTTAGTAGGGAACACTTCTGCATTAGCAGACCATAAAGATTACCCCACTTTTATTAAAACTGCCAAGCTTTTGGTGGAAAAGCACGAAGGTATTTATTTTTTCATTGTGGGAGAAGGCAAAGAACGAGGGGCGATTGAACAACTGCTCGCCGAATATTCCCTTGGCGATAGGGTATTTCTCACTGGCTTTCTCAAAGAAATCCCTAGGGTTTTGTGCGATTTAGATATATTTTTCATGCCCTCTAAAACAGAAGGCTTGGGCACGAGTATTTTAGATGCCTTTGCTACCAAAACACCCGTAGTTGCCACAAGGGCAGGGGGAATTCCCGAGGCAGTGATACACGAACATACGGGGTTATTAGCCGAGGTTGCCGATGCCAACGTACTTGCCATGCAAATAGAAAGAATATTGCACTCAGCAGAATTGCGAGCGCAATTAACAGAGAATGCATACAAGCATTTATTAAAGACTTTTACAAAAGAGAAAGTGGCGCATCAAACCCTTTCCGTCTATCAAGAAATACTTTCTTAGTTGAATAAAGATATGAAAACTTATTTTCGTTTAATACGCTTTGCGAGCCCATTTGGGCGGTTTATCGCTCCCTACTTCATCTATTCTATTCTGAGTACAATTTTTAGCTTAGTAAACCTTACCCTCATTATTCCCCTGCTCGACATCCTTTTTGGGAGTGCCGTTGCCAAAGAGGGCGTTACAGCAACTGCCCCCACTTTTAGTTTTAGCATAGACTATCTGAAAGATGCCTTTTACTACTTCTTTGGGAAAATCATTACAGAATATGGCGAGCAACAAGCCTTGTTTTTTATCTGTATCATCATTATTTCCTCGGTTTTCCTGGCGAACCTTTTCAAATACTTGGCAAGGCGAATCATGGAATATTTAAGAGCGCACTCTATCAGAAATATCCGCAGAGATTTATTCAATGCGGTGAGTAGGCTGCACATTGGCTATTTCTCCGACAAAAGAAAGGGCGATGTGCTTTCCAGAATTACCACCGATGCCTACGAGGTAGAAGTTTCTATTACCAATTCGCTCTCAGCATTTTTTCACGACCCCTTTAATATCATCGCCTACTTTGCTATCCTGTTTAGTTTAAGCGCAGAACTTACCTTTTTTACCCTCATTATTATTCCCCTTTCAGGAGGACTTATTTCACTCATTGCCAAACGCCTCAAGAAAGATGCTTTTAACCTTCAGCATAGCCTAGGAGTTCTTATTAGCATTTTAGATGAAACATTGGGCGGATTGCGTGTTGTAAAAGCGTTTAATGCACTTCCGTATGTGCAGCAGAAGTTTGCCAAAGAAAACGATAATTATGCCCGGACGGTGCGTAAAATGGCGAATAGAAGAGAAATGGCTTCGCCGCTTTCCGAAGTAATGGGGGTAATGGTAGTAGCCGGCATTTTGTTCTACGGAGGAAACCTCGTTTTCCAAAATCAGTCGGAACTAACAGCCAGCGAGTTTGTGGGATATATCATTATTTTTTCCCAAGTACTGCGCCCTGCAAAGGCAATTTCTGGTTCTATTAGCAACATTCAACGAGGCATTGCCGCAGGGGAAAGAATCTTAGAAATGTTAGATGTGCAACCGGGAATTGGCAATAAAAAAGATGCGGTAAAGATTGCCGCGTTCAAAGAGGCAATCACCTTTAAAAATGTTTCGTTTGCCTACGAAGAAGAATCGGTTTTAAAGGAAATTAGTTTTGAGTTAAAACAAGGGGAAACCGTGGCATTGGTAGGTCCTTCAGGAGGAGGGAAATCCACTATATCGGACCTGATTCCTCGCTTTTACGACGTCTCGGCAGGAGAAATACTACTCGAAGGAAAAAACATTCAAGACTACGAACTCGACTCTTTACGGAAACTCATGGGGATTGTAACCCAAGAATCTTTCCTGTTTAACGATTCTATCTTTAACAATATCGCTTTTGGGCAGCCGGAAGCCAATTTAGAGGAGGTAATTAAAGCCGCAAGGGTGGCAAATGCCCACGAGTTTATTATGGAAACTAAAAACGGCTACGAAACGGTTATAGGCGATAGGGGCGTAAAACTTTCAGGAGGGCAGCGACAACGCATCAGCATTGCAAGGGCAATCTTTAAAAATCCTCCTATCCTCATCCTCGACGAAGCCACCTCGGCATTAGATACCGAATCGGAAAAGTTGGTTCAAGAAGCCCTCAATAACCTAATGAAAAACAGAACTTCTTTGGTAATTGCTCACCGCCTAAGTACCATCCAAAATGCAGATAATATCCTTGTGATAGATAAAGGGAGCATTGTAGAGTCGGGAACACACGCAACACTTGTAGAGAACAAAGAAGGTTTGTATTACAAATTACAGTCGATGCAGGCGATTACCACTTCATAAAGCCATTGCTTATATATCCCACTCCCCAACCGTCATTCCGTGGCAGGGCGGGCTTTGAGGGGAAAGGCTGAAACGGAATCTGTCTGTGCGGGAGGAGAAGTGCTATGAACGGGCGGATGCTGACCCACCCCCCAACCGTCATTCCGTGGCAGGGCAGGCTTTGAGGGGAAAGGCTGAAACGG
>CAZFQW010000078.1:0-10283 GCA_964521225.1 uncultured Roseobacteraceae bacterium | reverse complement strand
AGGAAGCCCCGCCGAAACCATCATTCCTTTGGTATGGGGTAGAATTTCGGAAAGCACCTGCAAAGCAGTTTGGTGTACTCCGGGTGCATAAAAGGCATCTTCGCAGCCATAACCTGTAATACAAAGTTCGGGCAAACACAAAATACTCACATTTTTTGCCTTTGCTTCTGCTATCGCATTGATGATGTTCTTAAAGTTACCGTCCCAATCCAAAGGAGTTTGGTTAAGCACTGCCCCTGCTATTTTTATGAGTTTCATAATTATATTGTACTCTTCAATTTAGTTTTAATTAAGAAGTTGATTGAGGTAATCTTCAACATCTTTTAAAAGATGATTTGATTTTTTTACCCATCTGTTCAAACATCCTTTTGCTTGTTTCGGTCAATCACCGCAATACATTTTAACTCAATAGCGATTGGAGTTGGCAGTGCATTAATTTCAACAGTTGTTCTACAAGGCTGATTATCTTTAAAGTACTCGGCATAGATAGCATTGTACTTTTTAAAGTCGTCTTTCATGTTTGTTAAGAAAACCGTTACATCTACCAATTGCATCCACGAGCTTCCGGAGCTCTCCAAGATGGTTCTCACATTCTCGAATACAGAGCGGCACTGCGCTTCAATATCGTAAGCTATAATGTTTCCATTTTCGTTTAAGCTTACTCCGGGTATTTCCTTTGTGCCTTTTTTTCTTGGGCCTACTCCCGAAAGAAACAATAAGTTTCCTACCCTTCTTGCATGTGGATATAAACCTACGGGTTCAGGTGCTTCATCTGAATTTAGTTTTTCTTGTTGCATGATTACCTATTTTTTTTGTGTGGATTCTTATATTTTAATCAAGATAACTAGATGTATTATTTTTTGTAAAGTAAATTGGGTTCTAGTGCTGAAAATCTTCGATAAAAATAGATATGAAGGTCCGTTTTTATTCAATTCGTTTCTTATTCATACAGGAAACATAGAATTTTATATCGTCATCTCTTGAAATCAATAAAACACATGAAAATCAATAAAATTTTAGTAGCAAACCGAGGAGAAATTGCTTGTAGGGTAATGCGCTCTGCAAAAGAGTTGGGCATTAAAACAGTAGCCATCTACAGCGAAGCCGATAGAAACGCTTCTCATGTGTTAATGGCAGATCAGGCAGTGTGTGTAGGGCCTTCTCCATCGGCTCAATCTTACTTGTTAGGAGATAAAATTATTAAAATCTGTAAAGAACTAGGGGTAGAGGCCATCCACCCTGGCTATGGGTTTTTATCTGAAAATGCCGATTTCGCAAGAAAAGTACAGGAAGCCAAACTAATTTTTATAGGTCCCTCGCCCGAGGCTATTGCTGTAATGGGAAGCAAACTAGCGGCAAAAGAGGCGGTTTCTAAATACGATATTCCGTTAGTACCCGGTACACACGGTGCTGTAAGCGACCCCGAAATTGCCATTGAAAAAGCAAAAGAAATTGGTTACCCTGTGCTTATTAAAGCAAGTGCAGGGGGCGGAGGCAAAGGAATGCGTGTGGTACACAACGAAGAAGAACTCCCCGAACAAATGGAACGGGCTATTAGCGAAGCTACTTCGGCTTTTGGCGATGGTTCTGTATTCGTAGAAAAATACTTTACCCACCCAAGGCACATTGAAGTACAGATTTTAGGAGACCAACACGGAAACATCGTCTATCTTTTTGAACGAGAATGTTCTGTACAAAGAAGGCATCAGAAAGTAGTAGAAGAAGCCCCTTGTTCGGTAATGACCCCTGAAATTCGCAAAAAAATGGGAGAAGCTGCCGTTGGAGTGGCAAAGGCATGTAATTACTATGGCGCAGGTACGGTAGAGTTTATCGCCGACGACAAACTAGACTTTTTCTTCCTAGAAATGAATACCCGCTTGCAAGTAGAACACCCCGTTACCGAAGAAATTACAGGCGTAGATTTAGTGAAAGAGCAAATCAGAATTGCAGAAGGAAAATCTCTTTCATTTAAGCAAGAAGATTTAAAAATTAAAGGACATGCCCTAGAAGTAAGGGTGTACGCCGAAGACCCTGCCAATAATTTCTTGCCCGATATTGGTAGGCTGCAAACTTACAGAAGGCCCCAAGGTCCCGGAGTAAGAGTTGACGATGGTTTTAGAGAAGGAATGGATATTCCTATCTATTATGACCCTATGATTGCTAAACTTGTTACCTATGGTAAAGACAGAGAGCAAGCCATTGAGCGAATGCTAAGAGCTATCGACGAATACCAGATTACTGGAATTAGTACAACTTTAAGCTTCTGTAAATTTGTACTAGAACATGAGGCGTTTGTATCGGGGAACTTCAATACCAAGTTTGTTGAGCTGTACTTTAAACCCGAAGTACTTGAAAATAAGCCTACTAATGAGGAATTAAAAGTAGCTTCTGCTTTTGTTGCCCAACTAGCCAATAATAGTTCGTCCAAAAAAACGCAACAAAAAGCTATTGCAACAAGTAGTTCAAATGGTGGATGGAAAAAAAGAGCACGCCTTTAATCTGAATTCAAATGAAAAAAATAACATATCTCTTCTTAATAATTCTATTCAGTTCTTGCAGCCGTGGTATTGAATTCTCTAAAGAAGAATTTGATACCGAGCGGTGGAAAAACGATAAAAACGGCTGTAACAACGAAAGGCTATCAGAGTATAGTAATTTTCAGAAAATTAAAGACCAACTAGAGGGATTATCAGAGGTAGAAATAAGACAAACTTTAGGAAATCCCGATGCCGTAGATTTATACAAACGGAAACAGAAATTTTATATCTATTTTATTGAAAAAGGACCGCAATGCGAAAAAAATGGGGTAGGGAAAGCACAAAGAATAGAAATTCGGTTTAGTGCTATGGAAAGAGCCAACGAGATTATTTATCGGCCTGCCTTGAAATAGAGCATGGGTATATCGCTTAAAATCAGCTTAGTATAAAAAAAATGCCCACAAAAAATTTGTGGGCATTTTTAATATTATTCTACTACTCTTTGAATTGTTCTCACCTTCTTTAACGGAAGGATTTTGAATAGGGTTACAACTTTAAGAAAAAATTTTAACATCTTATTTACATTATTAATTTTTTTATTGCTTTACGGTGTATTCTCTTTCAATATTAAAAACCTTGTAGCCGCTTATAGAAGGTATTTTCAATTCTGCTTTCCAAGTTTTTACTAACTTGCCATTTTCATCAAAATCATCGTTATCCACAGAAGCATTGATCATTAAAGTAGCTTTCCTCTCATCGTTGTTGTAGGTAATTTCTCCGTCGTCGGAAGTTACTTCAATTTTAGGAGTGAAATACTCTCCTACCAATAACATATCTGCTTTGTAATCTTCCCCAGGTTCAATGGTTTTTGAATCTGAGGCAAATTTTACTCGAATGTTATTAGCGATTTCTTCGCCACAATCTACCTTAGAAATCATGTTATTGAGCAACGTTTCTTCTACTTCAAGGCAGTAGGCGCTTACCATATTTTTGGTAAGATGCCAAAACGTAACGTCGCTGTTTTGCAAATCTTTAAAGCTTACCTCTTTATTTAAAACTTCGCTTTTGTAAGGTACAGGTGGGGCAAAGTTCAATTGCTCATCGAGTTGGCTTATGTTGTATGCAAAAGTAGATAGGTTGGTTTGGAAGTTTTCCAACGAACTTTCTTCAATATCTACGTTGCCTTCTATGTTACTTAGTTTATTTCCAAGCCAAGTGATGTTATCGGCAGAATTGAAAGAAATAGCCCTCGATAGCTTTAACTTTTTGGCAAGCTCGTCAAATCCTTCTAAGTTTTTACAGGCATTTATTTGGGCATTCAGGTAGTTGTACTTTCTGATTCTGGCAAAGCTCAAGTCATCAATTTGTTGATTCATTTTTTGAGCAGCTAAAGCTACCGCTTTTTTATCGTCTGCTGAAAACCCTGCTTTTGAGTTAAAATCTAATGCGGCAAAAATAATTACTACTACCACCGCTGTATATAATATGATATTTAAAATTTTCATGGTCTCTGAACTTATCGGTAATATTTAGTTTCTCTTTACAGTGAAGGTATGGTTTGTACCGTATGTGGTATTTCCGAAAGGTGTAAGCAGCGTAATTGCCCCTCTTACGGACTGTTCTCCGGTTTTAGATTTAAAATCTGAAGGAGATAACTGTAACTTTCCGGCGTTATTAGTCGATTGCACGGCGTTGTTATCTACCGTCATCATTTGGCGGGCGTCAGGGTCAATGGCACCAAACGCAATTTCAGCTTGGTAAACGTCGCCATTTTTAACCACTTTGTTAGCCACATCTACTAATGGAACTATGCTGTCGAAAGCGATATCAACATAATTAGCAATTTGACCAGTAGCTTCAATTGCCTTGCGTTCTAGGTTTACTACTTCGTTTTCCATTCTACTTAAATTGAGAAGGAACATCGCTAAAGACTTGTTTTTAAAGTAATAGTTGAAGTAGTTGAAAGATTCGAGCGTCTCGTTTTCAGGAGAAACTAAAATTGAAGGCATTTTTTTTTCAGCAATTATATTCAATGTATCTGAGTAGCTTTTCACTAAAAAAATAAGCTCCAGTATTTCTTTTTCGTTTACGCCCGCTTTTCTGTCTCTTCCCGTGATATTATCGGAAGACCCTCCCACACTCTGAATAGCATCTAGCCTAATTTTAGCAGACTTTTCAAGAATGTTTTCAGTCATTGACTTAATTTCAGTGGCAGTGGAAAGCACTTGTAAATCTCTGTCTCGGTTGTTGTTTATTTCTACCAATTGCTTAATACCTGCAAGAAGTCGCTCGTTGTCTTTTCTCTGGAGCGAAGTAAGATACTGGGTTGAACCAGCGGACTCTACCAACATTTCCATTTCAACATTTGTAAGAGGGGCTGGTGCCATCAATTTGTAGCCTCCGTAAAGCACTACAACAATAATTAGTAAGGTAAGAGGTAATATTATTTGCTTCATATCTTTCTATTGTAAGTTAATTCGGGTGCGAAATACTCAAACTTTTAGAAGGCAAGCAAGTCTTCATCTTTATAAAACTTAATGCTAGGCTACATTTTAGCCTTTTTAACAACCTTCTAGTATTCGGACTGAATAACTTTATTGTGAATGAGTTAGTATTATAAAAGGAAACAAAGTATTAAATTAAGTCGAGCGTATCTTTAAAGGTGATTTTATATTCCCTACCAACACTTTATAGCAATGAATATGGATAAAAAGGAAATGAAAGCTTTGATTTCTCTTTTAGACGACGAGGATCAAGAAGTTACAGAACATGTACAAGACAAAATAATTTCTTTGGGCAAATCAATCATTCCATTTTTAGAAGAAGAGTGGGAAAGTAATTTCAACCCTATCATCCAGAAAAAAATTGAAGAGTTAATACACAATTTGCAGTTTAAACAGTTTGACTCTCGCTTACAAAATTGGGTGGAAGGCGAGCAAAAAGACCTATTAACTGGCATGTGGATAATTGCTACTTACCAGTACCCCGACTTAGAATTTAAAAAGCTTTTAAAAGAGTTAGAGCAACTCTATTACGAAGTTTGGCTAGAGCTACGCAACGACATGCACCCACTCGATCAGATTAAAATATTCAATAGTATTTTTTTTGGCAAGCTAAAATTTAAGGCAAATATGCAGAATTTCCATTCGCCAGCTAACTCTATGATTAACAATGTGATTGAGCGAAAAAGGGGGAATCCGATTACACTTTGTGTAGTTTATATGCTCATTGCCAACAGGTTGAAAATGCCCATTTATGGCGTTAACTTGCCCAATCTGTTCATCTTAACTTATATAGACGAAAACACCCAATTTTATATCAATGTGTTTAATAGAGTATTGATTTTTTCTAAGTCATATATTGATAACTATATAGGTCAGCTTAATTTACAACACAACGACGCCTTCTATCAGCCCTGTTCTACGGTTGATATTATTACAAGAACCATCAGAAATTTAAAAGTTGCTTTTGAAAAACTAGGCGAACTAGATAAAGTTGATGAAATGCAAAATGCGCTCAAAATATTGGGGCAATAAGTTTATCAAAGATGATTGATTTCATTCTTAATCGTTTGCATTAGTTTTGGCTTATCAATTTTTTGTGTGGGTGTTTTGGGTAGTTCATTGGTAAAAAGCACAATTTTAGGTGCCCCATACCGATGAACTTCTTTTTTTACCTCCTCTTTCAGCCTGTGAATAACACTTTCGGTAATGCTATCCGATTCTATAACTAAGCAAATCTTTTCCCCTAAAATTTTATCAGGAATTGCCACAATGGCAAAAAGCACATTTTCTCCTAGGGCATCAAAAATAACTTTTTCAACAACTTTTTCAACCTCCTCTAGCTGTATTTTCACCCCTCCTGTATTGATAACATTATCGATTCTTCCTTTCCAAACAAAAAAATCGCTTTCTTTGATTTCAACCAAATCGTTGGTTATTAGCCATTCATTTTGGGTTACTTTCCCTTTTATCATCAAACAATTTCTATGATCTGTTTTAATAGAAATATTCGGCAAGACTTTATAAAAATCGCTTCTAAGAATGTTTTTCAAGGCAATGTGCGATACCGTTTCGGTCATCCCGAAGGTGTGGTAAACAGGGAGGTTTTCGCTTTTTATTCTTTTTTCTAAGGAATGATGCATAGGAGCTCCACCCAATAAAATCGCCTTAGCCTTTGATAAATGTTTTGCGAGATTCTTTTCTAAAAGGGCATTAAATTGTAAAGGCACAAAAGCCAAAAATGTAAACTTATTTTGGGGAAGGATTTCTTCAATTGCGGTCAAATTCGGCTCGGTTAATATTGCCGTCATGCCAAATTCCATTGCCCTCACTAACATCATTTTACCAGCAACATAAGTTGGGTTTAATGATACTAATGCCACATCAGTGCTAAAGAGTTGCAAAAACTGACCGGTATTTCTTGCACTTTCTTCCATTTGTATTCGGCTCAGTACAATTGCTTTAGGCCTCCCCGTAGAACCCGAGGTGTGTAATGTAAATTCTTTTTCGCCGTTTAACCATTGGCTACAAAAATGCAATGCATGGTTCAAGAGCGAATTTCCTTCTTGAAAAGTAATTCCCATTCTAAATTCTTGCCGTGTGTAGACTTCTTTTTTGTAAATAAGTTGAAACATTTCTATCGTGTAAAGAATTGACAATTATGTAGTTCTAGCATGGAAATTGAATCTTCTGTCTTTAAACAGTTAAACAACTTTTCTCCAAAATTAATAACGATATGCATAGAGGGTTTCACTTGTTGGTAATGTTCACTCTTTCTTGCCTTTTTGCTTTTGATACTTTCGCCCAAATTACAGGGCCTGAAATCGACCTCGTTAACGAACAAAAAATCGAATTTAAATTTCCCGAAGTAGATAGCCTTGCACTTGAACAGTTAAAACTCGATAGTTTGGGGCTTATGAAAGTAGTAAACTACTTTGGAAAAGACCCCGGCGATATCCAAACCAATTCGAGAAGGATAAGAGAAATTTACTTTGTTCATAAAGAAGATACTACTATCCGAGAAGGCGAATACAAGCTTTTCTATCCTACCGTTTCTACACCTCAATTAATTTCAAACTACAAAAATGGATTAAAAGAGGGGAAAGAATTAGCGTTTTACGAAACAGGAACTACAAAATCTGAAACTGAGTTTATCGCTGGTAAAAAACAGGGGTTCTATTTTAAAAGAGACGTTTACGGCAATATTAAGGTAGTCGGTAAATTTAAGGACGATGTGCTAGAGGGGAAGATGAAGAAGTTCTATGGTTTCGGCAAGGTAGAAACTGAGGTAAACCTAAAAGAGGGGAAACGTGACGGGAAAATGGTTACTTACCATCAGAATGGAAATGTAATGGTGGAGCAGTCTTATAAAAATGATACTTTGGAAGGACCTGTTATTGCCTACAGCCCCGAAAAAAAAATTATACAACAGGGATTTTACAAAAATAATGAGCTTCATGATACCCTGAAAACTTACTACCCAAATGGGCAACTTGAAACACTTAGTGTTTTTAATGAAGGCATTCTGAATGGAAGAACCGAAAAGTTCTTCGAAGATGGAAAAACAAAAGAGGTAGTTACTTACGATTCCGGCAAGGAAGTGGGCGAGGCACTTACCTATTTTAAAAATGGGAATACCCGCACAAAAGCAACTTTCGAGAATGGGAGTTTGGTTGGCGAATTCACCACGTTCCACCCTAATGGAGAAATCCAAACCATCGTAAAAACGATAGAAGGCTCGCCCAACTCAGGTCAGTTTAAAAGCTATAGCCCCGAAGGACATCTTTTAGCGCAAGGCGGGATGTTTAATGGGATTTTGCACGGTGAAAATATTGGCTACTACGATAATGGAGAAGTAAAGCACAAATACTTTTTTGAAACCGGAAAAAAACAAGGCGAAAATTTCCAGTATTTCCCCAATGGCAGCATTAAAGAACACATAGTGGCTAAAAATGGGGAAAAAGATAAAGTAGTAAAAGAATACCATCAAAATGGGCAACTGAAATTGTATCAAGAATTTAGAGGAGGAAAACCTTTTGGCAATTGGGTTGAATACTACGCTTCGGGGAACCTTGTATTCGATAAAACCTACGATGCAAATGGATTACTACAAGGCACGGTAATCACTTACTACGAAAATAAAAACAAGAAAACAGAAATTCCTTTTGCAGATAGTAAGTACATGGGAGTTAAAAAAGACTATTACGAAAATGGTGTTTTGATGAAGGAAACCACCTATCAAAAAGATGTTATTCTTGGCCCTGTAAAAGAGTACGACGAGGAAGGTAATTTGATGGTGAAAGGTCAACAGCGTCGTTTTTTTAAGTTGGGTACTTGGGAGTACTACAACAAAAAAGGCGAAGTTATTAAAAAAGAGCACTTCGATAAAGAGGGAAAAATCATAAAAAAAGAAGTCTATAAAAAAGGAAAACTTATTGAAGTGGAAGATTTACAAGCTCAATAAAATTTGTTTTTTTTACTTCAATACCCAACAAACACTAACAATAATAAGGGCAATTACTCTTTTTGTTCTTGCTTTCCATCTCTTCCCCAATCCCGAAAGAAATAACTTTGAAAAAGTGATGTTAGCATTAGAACGCCTTTGTTGCAACGAGCCGATGCTCGGCTCGGCCATCTACTGCCGCAACGGTAAGCCGTAGACTTGCTTAATGGTCAGGCAAAGCTCAATGACCACATCCGAATAGTGCTTTTCTCCGACCACTTTGGGATGGGAGGATAACTACTGTCAATAGCTATACATCATCGGAAAGCCAAAGGGTTAGGCTACCCCTTTGGCAAAAGTGATGAATTATAGGCTTCCCAATGCCGAAGTTTGTACGTGGTTTTTCTTTAGTATCAGGCATCAGTTAGAGGGTTGTTTCAGTTTTAGTAATAAATAACTATTACTTTTTCATGCCTGTTTTTGTTTCGTTGCAACAAAGTCCTTTTGAATTAAAATGTTAGGATACTAAAAGAGTGGCAGATTCAATCCCTAGCCAAGCACTTTCGCTGGGCTTCCAAACACAGTTTGTTCATCTTCCACGTTTTGCATTACCAAAGAGCCAGGAGCTACTTGTGCGTGCGCCCCAATAGAAATACCGGGCATAATGATAGAACCCGCCCCAATAAGTGCATTTTCCCCAATGGTAACTCGCTCGCTAATGGCTGCGTTCGCTCCAATATTTATATATTTTTCGAGGTGGCAATCCGAGGCAATAGAGGCATTTGGCTGAATTGAACAAAAATTATTCACCTCTGTATTTGCGCCAATATAAACCCCTGCATCTATAAAGTTACCCTCTCCTATTCTTGCATATTGTGAAATGCTAGACTTAGGATGAATGGCATTTTTAGGAAGTACCTTGCGGCGTTTCTCTAAAAGGTTTACCCACTTTCTCCTTTTTTTTTGGTCTGAAAAAGCAACAAAAGCATCGCACTTTTTCCCTATATATTTTAGGAAGCCGTCGTCTTTAGGGCTGCCCATAATGGCAATATCAAATAGTTCTTGCCCATGTAGGCTCTCATCTTCATCTAAAAAGCAATACATAAGAATTTCATTTTGAATAAAAATATCGAATGCTGCTTTCCCAATAGGGTTTACACCTATAATTATTACTGGATTATTCATTTTAATTGTTGCGTTGTAAATTTTAAGTTATCGAAACAAAATTAACTAAAAATGTGAGTCAGGGGTTATAATCTTCTTTTTTGAACCCAAAGAATAAATTTCTGGTGTCATTCTGAGCTTGCGAAGAATTTAGCAATAGGGCGAGTAAACGTCATAGTTCTCTCCCTTCGGTCGAGA
>CAZFQW010000077.1:0-10300 GCA_964521225.1 uncultured Roseobacteraceae bacterium | reverse complement strand
AATTTTATGGGAGGGCATGGTATCGTAGGTGGCCAAGTGCCGTTAGGTGCAGGTATTGCCTTTGCCGAAAAGTACAATAAAACAGGGAATATTTGTATTTGCTACATGGGCGACGGCGCTGTGCGCCAAGGAGCATTCCACGAAGCCTTAAATATGGCAATGACTTGGAAACTACCCGTAATTTTTGTGATTGAAAATAATGGTTATGCAATGGGTACTTCTGTTGCCCGAACTTCTAACGTTACAGAACTCTATCAGTTAGGCTCAGCGTATAGTATGCCTTCGGAACCTGTTGACGCTATGGATGTTGAAAATGTGCATAATGCAGTAGTAAAAGCAGCGGAACGGGCAAGAAAAGGCGATGGCCCCACTCTCTTAGAGTTTAGAACCTACCGATACAAAGGGCACTCTATGTCGGATCCCGCAAAATACAGAACTAAAGAAGAAGTAGCGGCTAAAAAAGCGGAGGACCCTATCGAACAAGTAAAATCTTCTATTTTAAAACATGGCTACGCTACCGAAGAAGATTTAAAAGGAATTGATAAAAAAATAAAAGCACAAGTGGCAGATTCTGTGAAGTTTGCAGAAGAATCTCCATATCCAGATGCTTCAGAGGCTTATAAGGATGTTTATGCACAAGCTAATTACCCTTATATAGAAAACTAGAAATTGATAAAATCTTGATGAATACAACTCGCTCTTATTCTAAAGGGCGAGTTTTTTCTTTTTTAAGAAAATAACCTAAGGGGAAAAGCAAGCAAATAGCATAGTTATTCTAAATAATTTATTTAACTTTGCAGCCTCAAAATTGTGATGATATGGCAAAGATAAAAACTACAAAAGGGAAAAACACAAAAACTACCAAGCAACAAGAAGAAACAAAGTTGTACGAAAGTGCAGAAGCTTTGCAGGAAGAGCTTGGTAAATCGCAAGAATTTGTAAATAAGAATAAAAACTTACTTACAGGCGCATTAACCGTTTTGGTGTTAATTGTGGGTGGTATATTCTTTTATAATTATACTATAGAAAATCAAAATAGAGCCGCACAAGAGCAACTATTTCCAGCAGTATTTTACTTGGAGAAAGACTCTTTAGCTCAGGCAATGCAAGGCGACGGAAACTTTACTGATGGTTTCGCAGCCATTGCAGACGAGTATGGAATGACCAATGCGGGGAATCTTGCAAGTTTTTATGCAGGGTATGCTTCGTTAGAGGAAGGTAATTTCGATAATGCTATCAAGTATTTAAAAGATTTTAGTTCTTCCGATTACTTAGTTCAAGCGCGTGCATATTGCCTTACTGGCGATGCTTATATGGAAAAAGAAGATTTTTCTGAAGCGGTAAGTTCTTACCAAAAAGCTGCTAACCACTATCCTAACGAGCAGTTTACTCCAGTTTACTTATTGAAATTAGCATTGGCGCACGAACAAGCTGGAAACAAAGACAAAGCAGCAGCGACATATCAAACCATTATAGACGACTACAAAGACTCGTCTGAAGCAAACGACGCAAAGAAATTTAAAGCTGTTCTGGGAAAATAATTCTTAGCGCAAGCTTTGGAAGTAAAAAAAGACTACTTACTCATAAGTAGTATTTTTTTATGCCTTATTGCGAAATAGGCACAATCACGTTTCTATTCATCTAAAAAACAGATTTTAATAATGCTGCTTTTTTAGATGAATAGAACAAGGCTTTAACTCTTGTTAGTTTTTGTACTAATTAAAGTTTATTTTTAACTTATCTAATATAGTGTACTTCATGAAGTACTAATAAAAATCTGTTAATTAAACTACTTACTTTATTTTTTTAGCTCACTATAACTTATTCCGTTATCTTAACTCAAATGTACAATAAAATGTCATTCAATAAAATTGCAATCGTCTGTGTAGACGATGAAAAGATTATTTTAAATAGTCTCAAAAGCGAGCTTCTATCCCAGTTCGGAAACAAGTACTATTATGAAATTGCAGAGTCTGGCGAAGAGGCGTTAGAGCTTATCGAAGAATTAATACTCGATGGATTTGAAATACCAATTGTTATTTCCGACTGTATTATGAATAATGGAATGTATGGCGATGAATTCCTTTTTAAAGTAAGAGAAAAACATAAAGACACTTTTTGTGTAATGTTGACAGGTAAGCCACACAAAAAATTTTACACCAAAAACGAAAAAGTACAATCAATAGATAAATTGTTAATGAAGCCCTGGAGCACGCAAGAACTTATGAACATAGTAAACCAAGCTGTTTTAAAATAGGTGCGTTGTTTAAACAACGATTCTCAGTTTTAAATAAAACCACTTTAATAAAAAGATTAATTTTAATCGATGGAGAAAGAAGCTGCCATTATTTGCGTTGATGATGAGCCAATGATTTTAAATAGCTTACGAACAGAGCTAAGAGATGCTTTTGGTAACTGTTATATGATTGAAGTTGCTGAGAGTGGAGAAGATGCCTTGGAAATTTTTGAAGAACTCACCGAAGAAGGCTTTGATATTCCTGTAATAATCACAGATTACATTATGCCTGAAATGAAAGGCGATGTTTTGTTAAGCGAAATACATCGAATTAATCCTGCGGTAAGGAAAATAATGCTCACAGGGCAATCGGGATTAGAGGGGGTTACACGGGCAGTAAATCAAGCGAACTTATACAGATACTTAACTAAACCATGGTCGCCAGAAGATTTGAAAATGACCGTAGAAAAAGCATTAATAAGCTTTTATCAGGACCAAAAAATAGAACAAACCAATAAAGCGTTAACAATCCTCAATGCCTCTTTAGAAGAAAAAGTACTCCAAAGAACCGAAGAACTTATTAAGTCGAATCGTGAGCTTGAAAAGGCTACCCAAGAGCTTTTCTCAAAAAATAAAATCATTGAAGAAAAGAATAAAAATATCCAGTCTAGCTTAAACTATGCTAAGCGCTTACAAACCGCTACTCTGCCTAGTACCGAAGCTATTCAACAGCATTTAAATAATAGTTTTGTTTTCTATCAACCAAGAGATGTAGTAAGTGGAGATTTTTATTGGATTGAGCGAATAGAAAATAAAGTAGTAATAGTAGTAGCAGATTGTACGGGTCACGGAATCCCCGGCGCTTTTTTAAGTACTATTGGTGTGGTATTACTTAACAAGATTGTGCTAGATGGAAAGGTAACTACACCGAATAAAATTCTTTCTAAAATGGACTATCATGTCCCGCAAACTTTTAGGCACAATGTCACCAGTATTGCCGATGGAATGGACATGGCGGTATGTACACTCAATCTCGATGATTTATCGCTTGAGTTTTCGGGGGCAAAAACACCACTTCTATTATTAAAAGATGGGGAGCTAATGGTAATTAAAGGAGATAAAAGCCCCATTGGAGGGCATTATAAACAGAGTAGCACTTTCAAAAACCATTGTTTACAACTTGCTAAAGGAGACCAATTTTTCCTTTATACAGATGGTTTTCAAGATCAGTTTGGTGGTGAGCATGGCAAAAAAGTAATGGCGGCACCTTTCAGGAAAGTCTTGTTTCGGGTAGCCCAAAACCCTATTAATGAGCAACTTAACTTATTAACAAAAATACTTAATAACTGGGTAGGTAGCTCATATAGACAGATAGATGATATTTTGGTCATAGGAATCAAAATTTAATTTATTATTTTAATTGTTCTGTTTAGCGTTAAATTCTTAAATTAATCTGCATGAAAAAACCTGTAATTATTTGTATCGATGACGAGCCGATTATTTTAAATGCAATGCGCTCTGAATTACGCGATGCTTTTGGAAATGATTATTTGGTTGAAATTTGTGAATCGGGACGGGAGGCACTTACCCTAATTGATGAATTAATTAAAGAAAAGGTTGAAATCCCCTTGGTAATTGTAGATTACCTTTTGCCCGATACCCAAGGTAATGAGCTATTATTAGCCATCCAAAAACAGCTTCCGAGTACTCGCAAAATTATGCTTACAGGAGTTGGAAATATCGAAGAGGTAGCAAAGGCCATTCAGTCAGTAGAGTTATACAGCTACATTAGCAAACCTTGGGAAAATTTAGCTCTCATTTTTACCGCTAAAGGAGCTATCAAAAACTACCAACAAGAGCTAAGTATAAATTATAAGAACAATCAACTTAAAGAGCTCAATAAATCCTTAGAAAAAAGAGTTAAGAAACGCACACAAAAATTAGCAGATTTAGTTTTGCTAAGAGATAAAATTCTTTCAATTGTAGGGCACGATATAAGAACGCCGCTTGCCTCTTTGCAAAGCAGCCTTATACTTATGAACTGGCAGATGATTAGTAAAGAAGAAGGAGAACAGCTTTTGCAAGAAATAAGCACCAAAATGGGTAATACGCTTAGTTTACTAGAGAATCTATTAAACTGGGCTAACCAACAAATGGGAGGAATCCAAACTCAAACGCAAACATTCCTTTTAAATTCTGTAGCAAAAGACGTAATCAGTATTTTAAGCCCCGTTGCCAAAGATAAAAATATTGAAGTACGCCTATTAATTTCTAGTAATCCTGAGGTAAAAGCAGACTTCGAACACATCCATTTAGTACTCCGAAATCTTATATCAAACGCAATAAAATTTACTGAACAAGGTGGTAAAGTTGTCGTAGAAGTACTTGATAAAGAAACGTTTGTAGAAGTAGCTGTAATAGACAATGGCGTTGGGATGTCAGCTCTAATATTAAACTCTCTATTTAAAAAAGATGAGGTAACCTCCCAGCTAGGCACCAACAACGAGTTCGGTACTGGGCTAGGATTAATTTTGTGCGATGAGTTTATAAAAATGAACAATGGTTATATTACAGTTCATAGCAAAGAGGGCGAAGGAACAACATTTCGTTTTACTTTGCCCAAACCATAGCTAATACTTCCTTTTTATATTTAACCGGCGTTTCCTTTTTCTTAGATTTTCTCCATCAATCAACTTAGTTTCATTTTAAGGTTGTCTTGCAGAGCAAATGGCTTAAATTTGTAATATTAAAGAATGAGGCTTTTGCCTCCCATTTGTTACAATCAACTTAACACATTAGTTATATGTCAGCAAAATTCGATTTAATAGTAATAGGAAGTGGCCCAGGTGGTTACGTGGCTGCTATTCGTGCGGCCCAACTTGGAATGAAAGTAGGTGTAGTAGAAAAGGAATCTCTTGGAGGAATCTGTCTGAATTGGGGGTGTATTCCAACCAAAGCACTGCTAAAAAGTGCTCAAGTTTTCGAATATATAAAGCATGCAAACGATTATGGAATTAATGTAGGTGATGCTTCTGTAAATTTCGGTGGCATGGTAAGCAGAAGTAGAGGCGTGGCAGATGGGATGAGTAAAGGAATTGAATTCCTTTTCAAAAAAAATAAAATAGAAAAAATGATGGGCTTTGGTCGGCTTACTAAAGACAAAAAAGTTGAAATAACTGCCGAAGATGGCTCTCAGCAAACCATAGAAGCTAAAAATATTATTATAGCAACCGGAGGCCGTGCTCGTGAACTTCCTCATATCCCGATTGATAATAAAAAAGTAATTGGGTACCGCAAAGCAATGGTTATGGAAGAGCAACCCAAAAGCATGGTAATTATGGGTTCTGGCGCCATTGGGGTAGAATTTGCCTATTTCTACAATTCAATTGGAACAGATGTTACCATTGTAGAATACCTTCCTAATATTGTTCCGAACGAAGACGAAGACATTTCTAAACAGTTAGCGCGCACTTTCAAAAAGAAAGGAATGAAAATTATGACGGGTGCATCTGTTGAAGGGGTAGATACTTCGGGTAAAGGATGTGTAGTTACCGTGAAAGACAAAAAAGGTGAGCAAAAAATTGAGTGCGATGTAGTGCTTTCGGCAGTAGGTGTGTCAACTAATCTCGAAGGAATTGGGCTTGAGGATGTTGGTATTGCAACGGACAAAGGCAAAGTTTTAGTCGACGACTATTATACCACTAACATTCCTGGCATTTATGCCATTGGCGATATTGTGCATGGCCCTGCCTTAGCACACGTAGCTTCTGCCGAAGGGATTATCTGTGTAGAAAAAATGGCAGGCATGAACCCTACGCCTTTAAACTATGATAATATCCCTGGCTGTACCTACTGCCAACCCGAAATTGCCTCTGTAGGTTATACCGAAGCAGCAGCCAAAGAAGCCGGTTACGATGTTAAAGTAGGTAAATTCCCATTTTCTGCATCGGGTAAGGCAAGTGCCGGAGGCACAAAAGAGGGGTTTGTGAAAGTGATTTTTGATGCAAAATATGGAGAGTGGCTCGGTGCGCACATGATTGGTGCTAACGTTACCGAAATGATTGCCGAGGTAGTAGTTGCTAGAAACCTTGAAACTACAGGGCATGAAATTGTGAAATCGGTTCACCCGCACCCAACTATGTCAGAAGCAACTATGGAAGCTGCTGCCGATGCTTACGGCGAAGTAATTCATATCTAAAATAAAAGGCTAGTAAAGCTTAAAGCCGAATACTTAAAAGTATTCGGCTTTTTTTTAGCAGCAGTGCTATGTTAAATTTAGCAAATTAACTTGTTACGCTTCCACTCTTATTTTTTCCATTTCTTCAGAAGACAGAAAAGCATCGGGTTCTATCGAGCAAACCCTGAGCGCCGCTAGTTTGGAGGCACTCCAAGCCATTGCCTCATAGTTGCTTTCGTTCCCAATAATTCCGTATGCCAAGCCTGCTGCAAACGACTCTGCGCAGCCCGTTGTATCTATTATTTTATCATTATTTTGAGCGGCGAATTGTAGGGTCTGCATATCGCCTCTATGCCCGTGATACGCAATTCCTCTAAGGTTATCGAGCGAAGTGATAAACACCGCTTTTACCCCTAAGTGTAAAAAATGGTGGGCCATCGGCTCAGCCTCTTCGGGAGAAAACTCTCGTTTTTCATCAAGCTCTGTTGCGGCAAATTCTTTCTTAAACCAGCATCCGCCTGCCTCGTTGATGTTCATCATTATTATATCCGTCAAGGGAAGCCAATGGTCTCTATCGACCCAAAAGCGAGGTTGCCTTACACCTTTTCTATTCACTGTGGTGGTAGGGCCGTGTACACTGAATATAATTTTTGCTTGGGAGTTGTTGCGAATATACCGAAGAGTTTCAAGCGGTAATTCGTAGTCGGTACAGGTAGTTATAATAAAAACATCGGAATCTAAAAGAGACTCAAACTCTGAGGGCAAAAATGGATTCATGTACCCCGTCTGTCTCTCTATTTTCTCTACGTCGTTCAGGTATAATAAGTCAAATACATCGCCTTGGTCTGCCTTAGAAGAGATATATTCTGTAGAGACATTTGTATACTCAGAAAATAATGCTTTCACTGTTTCATTGTCTCTCTTTCTAATATGAGTTACGGGTATAATTTCAGCAGAATCGCCAAAAAGCCTGCTTAATGCAAGAGCAGTATTGGTAGTACATCCGTACCTTATAAAGTCTTCGTTATCGGCAGTAGTGATATGATCTCTGGGAATTGGGCCTACAATCGCAATTTTCTTTTTTTTCATATTGTTATTCATTTCATTTTCACACAGAAAAGATAATAGAAAATAAGAAAGATACCACCAAAATCTTATCAGATATTTTAGGAAAAGAGGGTTTCAAAACTTAAAAGTATACGATACCGCCGGTAATATTGTAAATAAAAATAGTTTTACTACTTCGGTTTTGGCAGCGTCCGTAGTGCTTTGCCTAAACACATAACTGTACGGGTTTTTTCTGCCGTAGAAGTTATAGATAGAAAAATTAAACGCTCCGGCTCTCTTTTTGTTGTCGTCAACATTTTGTGCAACCGATAAAGAAAGATCAAGCCGATGCGTGGCAGGTAATCTGAAGTCGTTTCGGGCAGAGTAGTAAGGCAGAATAATGCCATCTTTTTCATATCGTCCGGTAGGAAAACTAAACGCTACGCCGCTCGAAAACATCCAATTAGCCGACAAACTAACTTTATTATTAATCTTCTGCGTAGCTAAAAAGGAAATGTTATGTCTTCTATCAGAAGAAGATGGATAGGGATTGCCTTGATTAACGCCATCAATTTGCTGGATACTACTCGAATAGGTGTAAGAAAATGAGCCGATAAGCGTTCCTTTCTCTTTTACAAATAGTAGTTCCGCACCATAAGTTTTGTTTCGCCCTAGTAACACTTCTGTTTCGATATGATCATTCAAAAATAGGTTGGCAGAGGGCTTAAAATCAATTTGATTCCGTGTAACTCTGTAGTAGCCTTGCAACGACATTTTATACATTCCTTCTGACTTTCTTTTAAAAAAGCCTATGGAAAGTAAGTCAGAATATTGCGCAGGGATATACTTATTTGAGGGTATCCAGTAAGTGAGTGGAGGGACTGTTCCTTGGTTTGAAAGTAAGTGGAGATATTGATACATCCGGGTGTAAGTCAGTTTTAAGGAGCTTCGGGGAGCAATTCTATAACTTAGAGAAACTCTTGGTTCCCATCCAAACTGACTGTCATAAATTTCTCCTTGGTTAAATGTTTCTTCGCCAATTATATTTGTGTTGGTAGTTGTAAGAGATGTTACTTCGCTCACATTGTACAATTTCCTGTTACCCGGGCCAAGATGATCGAACCGGCTATAACGTATCCCTAGCCTTGCATTAAGCCGATTGAACAAACTATAGTCGGCTTCAAAGAAACCCGCGCTTTCTATTACATAGCTTGGCGCAATTCCCTCTGGGAGTACAATAGAAGTTGAATCGAGCGGTTCTAGCGTACCAAAGTTGTATTTATGATGGATCAATTCTAAGCCTGTTTCTAAGTTTAATTTATCATTATGATAATAATTAAGCTGTTGGTGTATGCCAGTATCCCATAAGTTATAGGCTTGCCGGTATCCTTGCGATTCTACCAAATTAATTTCCGACTTATTTTTGAAATTGCTATGGTATACGCTGGTTTCAGAAAACCATCGGTTTCCAATTATTTTCGACCATCGCAAGGAATAAGTTTGGTTGCCCCAGTCGTAATTGGTAACATCGCCTAAACCTGAGTTATCATTTCCTATGTAGGAGGAAAAGGAAAACTTCCCTTTCTTGGCATCTTTCCAAGTGGCTTTCATATTCAAATCGTAAAAATAGAAACGGTCGGCGGTAGGAAGTTCAAGGGAAAAAAGCTGCATGAGCACATCGATATAGGTGAACCTGCCCCCTACCCAAAAAGTACCTTTACCCTTTGCCCAAGGAGTTTCTGCCGTTAAATGGCTTGAAATAGTGCCGATAGAACCACTTACTTGTCGGTTATTAGTGTTGCCATCTTTCGTTTGTACATCTACCACAGAGGCAATTCGCCCTCCGTATCGGGCAGGAAATGCTTCGTTGTATAAATTTACTTTTTTAATAGCATCTGTATTAAAAATAGAGAACAAACCAAACATATGGCTTGGGTTATAAATGGGAGCACCATCTAACATTATCAAATTTTGCCCTTCGGTTCCGCCTCTCACAAATAAGCCCGAACTTCCTTCCGGAATAGCCTGTACGCTTGGGAGGAGTTGTAAACTTCTTACAATATCGGCTTCGCCCAAAAAGGCAGGCGTGTTTTCAATCGTTTCAGATTTTAATTCGAGCAGGCTCACCGAATTGGAAAGAAAATCTAATTCCTTCGCTTTTTCTTTGTTGTCAGAAACTACCACCTCGCCTAGCTGATAGCGAATTGGCTCAAGTAAAATTTGTACCGATTGCGATTTTTCAATTACGATTGAGTCGCTCACCGAAGAATAACCCAAATACTTGACATCGACTTGGTACTTGCCAGATGTCAAAACTGTTGCAAAAAAACCATTTACATTGGTGGTAACGCCTTTTTGTTCGCCAGCCGCTAGCCCCTCTTTTTCTATCTTTTTATAAAAAACATGTGCGCCAATTAGTTCTTCGCCCGTTTCTTTGTCGAGTACTTTTCCGTTTAATGTGTAAGTACTTATTGCCTCTTTTTCTTTTTTAGTAATGATAATTTCGTTGGCTGTGGATTTGAATGTGAGGCCAGTACCTTCTAACAATAGCGTAATTAAGTCTTCGAGACTCATCGACTGGTTTTGATAAGTAATACGTTTTTGAGGCAAAAACGAACGGCTGAAAATAAAAGCGACTCCTGTTTTTTGGCTAACCTCTTCTAATACTTTTTCGAGAGGTACTTCTTGCCAATTTGCAGTTACTTGTATGGCATTCAAATTACGGTTTTGCGCATAAGTGGCTTCATTCAATAAATAAAGACAGATTAGTAAGCAAAAAATAAAGCGCATTAAATAGATATTCAATTCCCCTATTACATTTGAAATCAGGAAGTTGGCGC
>CAZFQW010000076.1:0-10439 GCA_964521225.1 uncultured Roseobacteraceae bacterium | reverse complement strand
TTGGGGATCAAATAGTAAAAGTAAACGGCCAAAGTGTTGAGTTTAGCTCTATAGAAGAAATTAATAAGTTGCTGAGAGGGCAGTCTTCTTCCAACGTTAAGCTTACCGTAAAAAGATATGGTGTTTCCACTCCCATTGAACTAGAAATGCAACGCGAAAAAATTCACATGAATAACGTCCCTTATTATGGGATGGTAACCGCAAATGTGGGTATAATTCAGCTACGAGATTTCACCCGCAATGCCAATAGAGAAGTAAAAAATGCTCTTAGAGATTTAAAAGATAAAGGAGCCGATAAAATAATTATAGATTTAAGAGGAAACCCCGGAGGGCTGTTAAATGAGGCAATCAATATTTCAAATATCTTCTTAGAAAAAGGGAGCGTAGTAGTAAGTACAAAGGGTAAAATTGAAGATTGGAACCGTACACATAAAGCACTTAACCACCCAGAAGATACTGAAATTCCTATTGCAGTACTCGTTGATGGCTCTAGTGCCTCCGCTGCCGAAATTGTTTCAGGGGTAATTCAGGATTATGACCGAGGAGTAATTATTGGACAACGTTCTTTTGGGAAAGGCTTAGTACAGGCAACGCGCTCCTTATCTTATAACTCTAAGTTAAAAATTACCGTTGCCAAATACTATATCCCAAGTGGCAGGTGTATCCAAGAAATTGACTATAGCTTAAGAGATGCCGAAGGTTTAGCAGAAAAAATGCCTGATTCTTTGCGTACTACTTTCACAACACAAAGTGGGCGTAAGGTCTATGATGGCGGCGGGATTATGCCCGATATTATCACTGAAAACGATAACTATGCTCCTATCACCAAAAGCTTAATTAGAAAAGGGCTGTTATTTCAATACGCTGCCGTATATAGACACGAGCACAGTGAAATTGCAGCCCCTAAAGAGTTTCAGTTTTCAGATGATGACTACGACACTTTCATTTCTTGGCTAAAAGATAAAGATTACGACTACCAAACCAAGGTAGAAAAAACCTTTGAGAACTTAATAAGCAGTGCCAAATCTGATAAATACTACGAGGGAATTCAGAGCGAAATAGATGCTCTACAGAAAAAAATTCATCACAGCAAAGAGAAAGATTTAGTGATGTTTAAAGATGAAATAAGAGAGCGTCTTGAACGTGAAATTGCTACTCATTTTTATTTACAGAAAGGACAGATTGAAGCTAGTTTTGACGACGACCCCGAAATACTTGCCGCCGTTGAAGTACTCAACAACCAAGAAAAATACCGCAAAACACTGAAAGGCAACTAAGAGCTTAATCGTATAATACTATAAAAGCCCTCTTGATATAAGATTATCAAGAGGGCTTTTACTTTAAAAGAGTATGAAGTAATTCTTACTCTAATTAGTTTACTTTTTCATTGCAGAGAAAACCCCATAAATTACAGAGATAATCAATGGGGGGCCCATAAATGCTAAGGCTGCATATCCAAGTATTGAAAGTTCTTCCATTTTTTTATCTTTAAGGTAACTAATAAAATTAGAATACAATCAAAATTAGGAAATAGTAGTAGACTGCCCTAATATCTACTAATTAAATTTTCATGAAACTCTAAAAACAAACAAGTTGCTTTTGTTTCAACCTATCTAAAAAGACAAAAAATGAAAAAATTCCCCTCAATATTTAAGCTACCAGGTCATCAAAAATTCAATTACGCCCCTCGATTTTATGACCCCATAAAAGAAGATATTGATAACAGGAGAGCACTTATAGAAAGTAGTATAAGAAGAGAAAAGAAACTTTCGATACAAAATCCCGAAGAGGCTGCCCAATATAGAAACCGGATTTCAATGGCTTACAATCGCAGAAGCCAAATAGAACGGAAATCTACTATTACCCAAGTAATTATTGCTGCGATATTAATAGGGTTGTTTTCTTTGTTTTTCTTTGTGTGATATTGCAGGCGGCAGGTTTTACATACATAAAAAAACTTCTCTCGCAGTAAAAAGTCGGAGAGAAGTTTTCTTCACAGATAAAATCTTTGGGATTGGTTATGAGCTATCTTGCTTCCGCTAGTTAATATCCTGCCCTGCACGTAGCTTTTCAATATCGCTTTCCAAGTTCTTTTTATTTTGCTCGTCGGGGGCGTTGGCAAGTGCCAAGCGTGCGTATTTTAAAGCAGCTTTGTAGTCTCCGTTGGCGGCATATCCTCTTGCCAAGCCATAGTTAGTGGGCCATTGGTTGGGGTATTTATTGGCATTGAGCTTAAACACATCGAGTGCCTTTGTCTTTTGCCCCTGTGCAACCAACTGACGCGCATAGCTGTGTACTTGCTGAGGTGTAGCCGTAGGGTGTTCCAAGGCGGCATCCATCGCATTTTCCGCCTCTTGTGCTCTTCCTAAAGCAGTGAGTACCCTTGCTTTTGTGGAGAGGGTGGTGTAGTTGCGCTGCCCCACAAAAGCACCACTAATTGCTGTTTCGGCCCACTGCAAGGCTTCTTCTAAGTGGATATTTTTAGAAAGACAGAAGTTAACTGCCGAAACCCAACTTTGCCAGTTAAATCCTGCTGCGCTTTGCAACTCTTTTCTCATTTGGTTTGCATATAGCTCGTTAATGTTCGGAACGCTAATTTTGAACGGAACGCTAATTTCTTCCCATTTCATGGCACAAACGGCGTAGTTGGGCATGCGCTCGGTGAAATCGTAGGTGAGCCACTCAGTATATTCGTTTTGTTTGGGCGAAACCTCTACTCTTAACACATTGTCTTTTTCTTCGTAGAAATAGCTTCCCCAAGCGGTAGAATTGCTAGAGAAAATAAGCGTCCATTTACCTGTACTGGCAATCATGTGCAATCCGTACGTACCCGCAGGCAGTTTTTGTTCTTCAATCATCACATCGTGCGAAACGGTGAAAGTGGTATTTTCATTTGCACCCGCACGCCAAGGCGAAGGGTTTCGCAAGCCAAAGCCTAAATCGGTTAAGCCATAAGGGACGAGTTTCCCCCAAATTTCGCCTTTTCGGCTTGTGCCATTAGGTGCGGTAACATCGGGACTATTGTAGGTAATAGTAACTTCTACCAAGCCAATGTACTGTGTTACTACAGATTTTTGGTTATCGCCACTTGGGGGTAGGGTAATCCCTTGGGCAAACGCATTCTGCAGACCACAACACAGCATCACAAAGAAGATTCCTGCTAAACTTTTTAGAGAAAGGTGTTTCATTTTATTTGAATTTAGTGTGAAATAGTGGGCATTAGTTGTAATGCAATATAGTGGTATTCTGTAATTTGCCTTGTTTAAAAATTGCAAACAATGTTCTAACACTGCAATGCTTCAAAAGCCAGCCAGTTAATAGTCTTGCAAAGCGCTAAACCTACCCAAGGCATCGCTTTTAAATTTTATACTTCCTCATCGCCTTCAAAAATTTCGGCTAAATCAATCTGTAAATCGGGGAAAATGTGGGCGTTAAAAACCTCGTCTTCGGCAAAGCTGTTTTTTAGTTCGTATCGGTCTTTTTCATTCAAAATAAATTGCTGCAACAGCCGTACAGAAGGGAATACAATCCAATATTCTTTTACCCCACTTTCCTCGTACAAGGCGTATTTGGTTTTCATTTCCTTTTTAGCGTTTCCTGGCGAAAGGATTTCAATAATTAAATCGGGGGCACCAATGCAGCCGCGCTTGTCGAGCTTACTTTTATCGCAGATCACGCAAATATCGGGCTGTACCACAGTGTAAACCTCTTTGTTGGCTTTGCTCGACTTCTTTTGGTTTAAAAGCCGCACATCGAAAGGGGCATGGTAGAGTTCACAAGGACTCGCTTTTTTGAAATTTGTTAGCAAAATGCGAAGCATTTCGCGCGATACACGCTGATGCTTTTCGCTCGGTGCAGGCGGCATTTTAAAGATTTTACCTTTAATAAGCTCTACGCTTTGCTCGAAACGCCAAGTAAGGTAGTCGGCATAGGTATAGGTGCCGTTGGGGTCGAGTTGGGCAAGGTCGGTGATGTATTTCATAGGGATGGTACAATGGGATAGACCACAAAAATACAAAATAGAGTACACCACACACCAAACAGAAGTGCTACAATGTGGAAAAGTGTTCGATGGGCTTAGAAAGTACATGCTTGCCCTTTTACAGCCAAATTCTTCGGGCACTTTTGAGAAATTGTTAATAAAGCAGACTCTCAGCTTTTCGGTTTAGGCGGAACTACAACCATTAAACCGTTCGCAGTTACAAAAGCATTCCCTTGTAACTTTGTTAGGCGTTGCCTACTTTCATGGGAAGAATGAAGGCGTAACATTATGAAAGTATTTTTATGAAGATATTTATTTCTTACCGCCACGAGAGCGATGCCTTCCGCCAACAAATAGGCGTACTTACGGCATGGCTTCGAACAAAAGGCTTGGAGGTCATTTCAGACCAAGACTACGCCGCAGCACCACCAGAAGGCTGGATACGTTGGATGGAACGCTCGGTGGAAGCAGCCAAGGTGGTGCTTATCGTTTGTACGGAAGGCTACCGTGCTAACTTTGAGGGGGCGCGACACGAGCGTAGGAGGTAGAGGAACGGTGTGGGAAGGGGCGTTGTTACCTATTTCTATGATTTTATCTCCACTGTATTTGGGCGTACATATCGGCTAATTTTATGGTACATTCGCCTATTTGGAGGTGGTCGGGGAGGTCTTTGAGTACCTCTAAAATCCAATCGTTTTCAGGGGTGCGTTTGTAGCTTGTAACTTCTATTTGGGTGCTGTCAATCATTACGTATTGCTCTAAGCTAGGGAGCATTTGGTAGCAGCGTTTTTTTTCGGTTTTTTCGTAAAAAGCGGTGCTTTCCGAGAGTACCTCTACCACAATGTTGGGGTTGAGCAGTACATCGGCACTTTTTTCGGTTTTGCGCTCTATTTGGGCAGTTTCACAAACGAGCATTATATCCGAATAGACGTACTTTTTGCATTGCGCTAGTTTGGTAAGCATATCGCTTGGGTAAATTTTACATCCTTTCCCTTTCAGGCAAAGATACAACTCGCCTAACAGGTTAGATACAATCAGGTTGTGTTCTTCTGTTGCCCCCGCCATACTAACTACTTCGCCGTTGTGGTACTCGTGTTTTGCGTCGGCGTTGGCTTCTTGTTCAAGGAACTGTGTTTCGAGAACTGTTTTTACTAATGTTTGCATATCTCTTAAAAAATGAGTGGTTCAGCAATTAATGGTAAATCCCGCACTCTTTGCAAAGCTTTTGTTTACCTACGGGGCGTTTCTTTGGTTTTTTCTTGTGCCCAAAGAAAGAGGGGTCGCGGTACTGCGGTTTCTTCAACTCTTCCATGAGTTTCTTCCGTTCTTTTCTGCGCTGCTTTACAAACTGATTGCGCGATTCTGCAATGCTGATTTTCCCCTTTTTCTTACGCATTTGGGCAATTTGGGCAGTTTGTGCCTCTACGTCGCCAGAGCGGGTAGAAAGGATGTACATTTCTTTGCTCATTTGCGAGGGTTCGGGTTGCGTTGTTTTGCTCTTTTTATCCTTCTTTTCTTTTGCTTTCTTTTGCGCAAAGGCAGCTTGTTGGAACGAACAAATAGTAAATAATCCTAAAAAAAGAATGGTTATAATCGCTTTTGTGTTTCTCATCTTGCTTTTTTTCATGCTTATTGCTTTTATCTATCGTAAATAAATTTGGCTATTCCCATCAATGAAGAAATTTTTAGCAGTTTCCCAAATTACAGCCCTTCTTTTACTGAATTTTAACGCCCTTTTTGCACAATCGGTGTTTACTGTGGAAGGAATTGTAAAGAGTACTTTAGGAAATAGTCCTTTGCCCTTTGTGCAAATTCAGCTAGAGGGTGGCGAAAACCATGCCTTTGCTGATATTGACGGAAGGTTTCGTGTAGCGTGTACCAGCTCGCCCTGCCAACTTACATTTACAACACCTCAGCACCGTTCGGTTACGCTATTGGTAGAGCGCAATTCGGAAAGAAACGCTGCTTTGGAGGTGCTTCTTCCACAGCACCAAGTGTTCCAATACGAAACGGAGACTTCTGGCGAAGCGTTCCGACTGATGCAAAAGGTGATTGACCGCGCGGCTACCTACAACCCAGCGAATCGGAAAGATTTTCAGTATAAAACCTATAATAAACTCACGCTCAATGCGGGAAATACCGAGAAGGTGCGCAACCTGTTCCAAAGAGCCATAGATGCCTTCGATTTTGTGAACGAACGCCTGCTCGCCGTTTCAGATTCTCAGCATCTGTTGCTTTCAGAGTCGGTAACGCAGCGCAAATACCTCAATCCGGTACACCAAAAGGAAACTATTTTGCATGCACGCCTCACCAGCATTGAAAACCCCGCACTGCTTACCATCAATTCGGCAATACAACCCTTTAGTATGTACGATGCCCAAGTGAATATTGCAGGCAAAGACTACTACAGCCCATTAATGCCCCAAGGATTAAAATGGTACTACTTTACCATTACAGATACGGTGCAACTCAACCAAGAAAAAGTGTATGTTGTAAAGTTTCACCCTTGGTGGAAAAAGCGCATAGCCTTCTTGAAAGGTTATTTGTACATTAATGCCTCCGATTATTCGCTGAGGTACGTATTTGCCTCGCCCACTATGGCAATGCGTTCCGAGGTTCGTTTCTCGCAGTCGTACCAAAAAGTGGAAGAGAAAAGCTATTTCCCCGACCGAACGAAAACAGGCGTATATCAGCAGTCGGTGGGGAGCGGAAAACTCAATTTGAATGTGGAAAGCAGTTCTATTCTTTTTGGCTTGGAAACCCAACAAAAGTTTAGAAGAAGGGACTTCGACGAGGTGATTCTCGACTATAACAAAGAAGGGCAAAACACCAACGAAGGCTATTGGCAAAGCGTGCGGCAGGGTACGTTTACGGCTAAAGACAGTGCCACGCTCGTCTTTTTCGATTCCGTGGGGACTATCCCCAACTTCGACCGCTTCATTCGTTTAGGCGAAGGGGTTTATTACGGGGAACTTCCCGCCAGGAAAATTAACCTCAACTTGAGGAAAATAGTAAACTACAATCAGTTTGAGGGTTTGCGCATAGGCTTTGGGGCAAGAACCAACGAAAGGCTCATTCAATTTGCTTCGTTTGGGGGCTACTTTGGCTTTGGTTTAAAAGATGCATTGTTAAAGTATGGCATCAATGCCGATTTTACCCTCTATCGCCCTGCCGATGTGCTGTTGCGCTTCAATTACAAGCACGACTTAGAAGAAGCCGGAGGAATTCCGCTCACCTTTCAAGAAAATCAATTTCCTTCCGAACCCGTCAGAAACCTGCATTTAGGCATTTTCGATAGGGTAGAAGAGAAGTCGGCAAGTCTGCAATTCAGAATGCTGAAAAATTTACAGATAGAAGGTGCTTTCTCTGAACGGGAAATTGACCCACAGTATAACTATGCCTTTGTAGATACCACCACACAGCAATTTACCACCAACGAACTGCGCTTGGCGTTCCGCTATGCACACGGCGAACGCTACCTTCAATCGCTTTTCAGGAAGATATCGTTGGGGACTTCCTTCCCTATTGTGTGGTTTCAGTGGAGGTTAGGCAACGCACGTTGGGGAAGCGACTACAAGTTCCACCGGTTCGATATGCAAGTGCGGAAATCGTTTGAGTTGCTAGGTTTAGGCAAAGCATTTTTGCAAGGAAGTGCCGGCTTAGTAAGAGGGAAAGTTCCCTATTCGCTTTTGTACAACGGCAAAGGAAGTTACCGAAACTTTGCTGCCATTGCCCACAATAGTTTCGAGACGATGAACTACAACGAGTTCCTTTCCGATAGATACTTTGCCCTTTTTTACTCTCACAACTTCGGGAATATTTACATTAGGAAATTCAAGAAACAGCCTAGCGTAGAAATGCTGCATCATATTGGTTTTGGGGCGCTTCGCAATCCGGAAGAACATTTCAATTTCCCTTTCAAAACCATGGAAAAAGGATATTTTGAGTCGGGATTGTTCATGAACAACATTATTGTTTTGAAAGCCCCTGGCATCCAAACGGGCTTAGGTGCCGGTGCTTTTGTTCGCTACGGGCCTTATCATCTTCCTCAATTTTCCGATAATATTCTTTTTAAGCTAGCGGTAGATTTTCAGTTGTAAAATGCCTTAACGCTACTGCTCAACAAACTTTACATTTCGGTAGATTTCATCCAAATTAATTTCGCAATCGTTAATTTTAATTTGATGCTGATCAGACTTAAGTGTTTGATAAAGCCAATCTTTTTCAGCCGTTTGGGTATAACTTGCTACTTCAATTTTTTCGCTATCAACCATAATATATTGCCGAAGACTTTCCAACGCTAAGTAGCATTCCATTTTTTCGCTTTGGTCGTAAGTGCGAGTCGAAGAAGACAGAATTTCAATCACTACGGTAGGATTTAGTAAAACATCTAGCCCTTTGTATTTTTCAACCTTTACTTCACCGCAAACAATGGTAATATCGGGGTAAACATACTGATTGCATCGCTCTGGCATTTTCAATAATAAATCGCTTGGAAAAGCTTGGCAGTCTTTATCCCATAAACAACGATTAATTAAAAAAATTAAGTTATTAACTATTTGGTTATGGGCTAGTTGCGCCCCTGCCATAGCAACTATTTCTCCATTGCGATACTCACTTTTATATTCGGCTTGGGCTTCTAGTGCAAGGTAAGTTTCTGGGCTAATAAAGGTTTGTGTTTCGGTGGACATGATTATGCGCATTAAACATGAAGAACAGCTTATTTTCTAATTTCGCTAATATTTTTGTGGAAAGCAATAACCTTTTTAAACGCACTTATTTTCTGGATTTTTACTTTCCGAGAAAAAAAACTAAAAAAATTTAGTGTGATGTTCTGATATGCCCCGTCTACCCTATCAAACAGCAGTAAAAAGCTTAATATCCAAAACGTCAGAATTATGAAAAAGCAATTCTATAGCTGCATGGCGGCATTCCTCTTTATCCCTTCCATTTACGGGCAAATTCCCTCTAACTTAGTTCCTCGCGATTTGCCCACCATACAAGCCGATACAGCAGTAGCCACTCAAGTGATGAATAAAGTAGAAAAAAAAATAGGCAGTTCTGCATGGAACACTTTGTTGGAGGCTAAAAAAGTAGAAGCATTTAGATTAGACGGGCACTCGCCCGATACCACCGAAAATGCCGTAGGAGGTTTCAAGGTTTTAGCTGGGAAAGTGTTGTTAAACGAAGCGCAAAAAGATACACTGATACAGCATTTAACAGCCGAAGCCAATTATTTTTTTGATAGCTTCAGCAAATCGTGCGATTTCTACCCGGACATTGCCTTTAAAGTAGGCGATAAAATGCTAATTACCGCATCGCTCACCTGCGACTTATGGAAGTTTGAAACAGAAGGGCTAACACATAGCCCAATCTACGACCTCGACAATGCCCACAAACCAATGTTGGATTTAGCCCTAACGCTGTTCCCCGATATGTTGCCCCAAGCGTTTGATGCTGCATCGTATAACAATGCGGATACTAATGCAGGAGTTCACTTATTGTTGGAAATAGAAGCAAGGGAAACAACCACCCCCAAAGCCGAAATTCTACCAGAGTCACCAAAAAACAAAACGGCCAAAACGCTTAAATACAAGGTAGTGAAAGGGGATAACCTTACTAAAATTGCAAAAAAACACGATGTTACCATTCAGGAACTGATGGAATGGAATGAGAAAGAATCGGACTTAATAAAAATAGACGAAGAACTAATTGTCAGTCCTCGTAACAATGCTTACAAAGGTTCTAAGCCCTAATTGAAACACTATTATTTCATTTAATTTTAACCTCTTATGATTTCAAACCCGAAACCACAAGTTAGCCTGTGGCGAGCTATTTTGAGGCGCGTTATCCCAATGATTGTTTTAGGGATAATCCTCTTTTTAGCCATGCCCGGTGCCTTTGCACAAACAGTGCACTTGTTTGTATTTACTGAAAATGACCCTAGAATTGGGCCGGTAAAAGACCGGAACAACCTAGAAACACTGGTAGATGAAGTGGGGCGCACCACCCAAATGGAAGTACGCAAATACTTTTTTACCAAGGCAGATTTGCCCACGGCGGAAGCGTTCAGAGAAAAACTGCGCAACGTAGAATGTAGCGCCGACGATGTGGCTTGGTTTCACTACAGTGGGCACGGCGGTAATTTTGATGGCTGGCCACGCTTTGCCTTGCAACGCTCCGACCAAACCGTGCCCATGACGATGATACACGAAGCCATGAAACGCAAAGGGGCAAGACTTTGCCTCACCACTTTCGATTGCTGTAATACGGGAGGCGAAATTGTTCGTCCGCGAATTTTAACGGCACGAACAGGGCCTGCCGTAGCAACCAATTACCTCCGCCTGTTTCGCCAATCGAGCGGCGACATTAAGGCGAGTAGCAGCAAGGCGAATCAGCTTTCGTGGAGCAGCCCAGAAATTGGCGGTTTCTTTTCTTTGGCATTCATAGCGTCGTT
>CAZFQW010000075.1:0-10532 GCA_964521225.1 uncultured Roseobacteraceae bacterium | reverse complement strand
TCATTCAAAAAATTTGTAATCTCCCTTATACACTAAATTCTATACAGGCTCCATTATTGTGATTCTTTTGTGAATACTATCAGTATTTTCGGGTAATTAAATCAAATAAACGTAGGAAAATCTCCTATAAGGTGGCTCTTGGCTATTCCCTATCAATCACTCACCTTATTTTATATGTAGTTTCTCCGTGTTTTTCAAGCTTGCTAGAAGCGTGTTTTTTTATATTGATACAAGGATTCGTTAAATTAGTTCAATTAATGTGTAAAAAATAAAATGAATGGCGAAGCTAAAAAATATTATTCAACAACTCTCTTTAAACGATTACACGGCTATTTATAATTTATTAAATGAAAACAGTGCTGAAAAATCTGCTTATTTACTCAAAAATATGAGAGAGCGTTCCACCACAGACACTGCTCTCATGAAGGAAATTGATGTAAACCATAACGCTTACTACACTTTGCGTTCTCGGTTAAATCAAAAAATTGAGGAGTATTTGCTTCAACAAATGGAGAGCCCTAAAACCAATTTAATAAAAAAAGTAGCCAATATTAATGAAGTGATTTTCACAAAAAAACCGGCTATTGCCATTACTACTTTAAAAAAGCTGGAAAAAGAATTACTTGATTATGACCTTTCTAACGAATTAATAAGTGTTTACAAAGCGCTTAAAAAATTGTATGCAAATACTTCGGAAGCGTTCCAATACTCACAACTTTATAATAGAAGAGTTGCCTATACTTTAGCAGTGGATAAAGCTGAACAAATTTTAGTCGATTATTTCAATAGTTTCGGGTTATTTACTTTTTCAGGTGATGAAACAGAGCAAACCGCCCTTTCAATGATTTCCACCGAGATGGATAATGTATGTAATTTATACCAATCGCATCGCCTCTTTATTTACCAAAATTGTTTGAGTGTTATTCAAAGACTTTTTGTCGATAATCCCGAATATATTAATCAGAGCAAACCGCCTCTTGAAGATATTCTAGATGAAATGAAACAGGTTTTTGAAACTTACTCTTCGGATGCTACTTATTTTTACTTACAAAAAGTTTATAGTTATTTAAAGCTTCTGTACTACACAAAATACATGCTTTTTCAAAAAGCAGAAGATTATTTTGAAGATATTAATGAGAACATTTCTTCAATGCTTTCAAACTATAATTATTTCACCTTTCCATCCTATTTTCTTTATCTTAAAATAGAAAGAAGTTTGCGGATGGAATGTGAACATTCACTTTACAATCCTGATGATGTGCTTTCTGAAATAGAAGATGATTATATTAAAAATAATACAGCGCAGTATATTTATCTAGTGATGTATAAAGCCATTGCATGCTATTATTCTTCAAAGTTTGATGAAGCAGCAAAACATTTAAATAATTTATTAAATAACTTAACCCTGAAAAAGTATCCATTTGCCAGCTTGGAAATTAAATCGGTTTTAGCACTGCAATACTGTTGCATGAATGATTTAGACCTTTTCAAACAAATAAGTAGTAGCATTCAGCGGCAAATTCGGGTTTTAGGAAAAGATTCTTGCGACGATATTTTATTATTTAATAAAATACTTAAAATAGCAGTAAGCAATACAAAAAAAGATAAACGGAATAAAATTATTGAAACGTTTAAACAGCTAAATAGAACCGATAAAACAAGGATATTTAATCCGATTCGATTAATTAAAATAAATGATGCATTCTTAGAAAATATTATTTAGTTTTTTTTGGTGTATATATTTGTTTTTTATCGAATTAAATTAATTGGCAAAAAAAAAGTAGCCCCAATAAATGTTGGGGCTACTTTTTTTGTAATTTATTTATTATCTGATTAGCTCTTTTTTACTCTCACCGAAATAGCAAAGAAAGAATATTGCTCATCAAGCTTGCGGTGTTCTACCTCAAGAGGGTGGCGAGAAGTAAGTGCCACATGGATAAGCCCTATACCTGCTCCTTTGCTACGTTCACTTTGTACAGGGCTATTTCGAACTTCCCTTTTAAATTTCCTTAAATCATCTCTATCTAAGTTATTGATAGTTTCGCAACTTGAAACTAAGTCTTCGAGATAGTCATTTTCCACTAGATTTCCACAAGAGAACAAGTATTCATCATTTAATTCTGTAATTAGGATAATACCAACACTATCATTTCTATTAGAAAATGTTATTTTCTCAGCAGAATAAAATAAAATATTTTGTGCTAGCTCCATAAATACAGCAAACAGCCTTCTACTAGCGGTTGGCTTATCGGCTAATTTATCACGTATATCTCGGCTAATTTCGGCCATAATTACTTCTGTAACAGGCCCTTTATAAGAAAGTACCACTTCTTTGGAATTTGTTAAAGAGTAGTAATCAAAAAGATTTAGGATTTCGCTCATGTTTCTTGTTTTAAGACATTAAACCTTTAAACCTATAAATGTAATATCATCACGTTGATCAGCGCCTTTTTGGTAGTTCTTAATTAGTTTGCTCAAACGTTCTTTTTGTTCATCAAATGGCAAAGAGTGGTTTTCAAATAAGAAGTCTTTTAATCGCTGACTTCCAAGCCGCTTCCGGTATTGGTTGGCAATATCTATTACCCCGTCGGTAGTAAAATAAATAATATCACCTTCATCTATTTGAAGAGAATGCGGTGTAAACTCATGTGTTTTATCTTTTTGCCACCCTCCGATAGATTTCCTGTCGCCTTTGATATAATGCAATTCGTGATTATGAAGTAAGATTAATGGTATTTTAGCCCCGCTAAACTTTAAACTAATCACACCATCTTCCCACCTTTCAAGGCAAAAAATACCTACATCCATTCCGTCTACATTTTCGGAATTACGTTGTTTTAATGAGTCTCTAATATTATAATGAAGTGCTTCTAAAATCTGGTGGGGCTCCGATAAACCTTGTTCTTTCACTATTTGGTTTAAAAGTGTATTTCCAATCATAGACATGAAGGCTCCAGGTACACCGTGCCCTGTGCAATCTACAACTGCAAAAAATATTTTATTTTCCACTTCGGTAAACCAATAGAAGTCACCCGATACCATATCTTTAGGCATAAAGATGCTGAAGTGGTCTGCAAATACTTTATTTATGTTTTCTGGAATTGGTAAAATAGCGTTCTGTATTCTTTTTGCATACACTATGCTGTCAGTAAGTCTGATATTTTTAAACTCTAGCTCTTCTTTTTGAGCTTCAACGGCTTTGTTTGCCAGCTCTAACTTTGCTGCAGTTGCTTCTATTTCCTTTTTTTGCTCGGTAATTTCTATATTTTGGTTAGCCAGTTTAGCATTTGCCTTTTGTTTACCGATATATCCAACAATAATTAGAATTAATACTGCCGCAATAAGCCCTATAAGACCCATGCCATAAAGCCTTAATTTTTTTTCTTCTTGAAGTCTTTGTTCCTGCTCTTGTGCTTTAATTCTATCTAATTCTCTTTCTTTTGTCAGCAGTTCTGTTTCGCTTTCTAGTAGCTTAATTGTTTTAGATTGTTCCTGTTCTTCTAATTCTTTTTGTCGCAAGGCTAAATCTTGAATCTGTTGTTCTTTCTGTAAAGCGGCAATCTCTTGCGTCCTTTTTTCTGATAATAATTCTTCTTCGGCAAGTCGTAATGCGGAAGCTACTCTTTCCTTTTCAAGTTGTTCTGATTTTAAGTTGGCTTCTTGCAAATCTTGTTGCTGCTTTAAAATGGCAAGTTCTTGTTCTTGTCTTTGTTTTTCTACCGCTAACTTCTCTAGTTCAACGTCTTTAAGTTGCTGATCAACCATCAATAACTTCAAACGCTTTTCCTGCTTTTCAGCATCTAATTGATTTGCTGTAACTTGGTTTAATTTATTTTTTTCTTCGTCAAAAACCTGCTCTCTGACTTTAATGTAATTCTTATATACTTCAAGAGATTTCTTGGCATTACCCTGCTTTTCGTAAATGCTAGAAAGTCTACTATATCCTTTTTCTAATAACTCTGAATTATTAGTTTCAGTAGCTAACTTTACTGCGTCCTCTGCATGCTTTCTTGAATTTGTTAAATCGTTGATACCATAATAAGTTGCAGCGAGATAGATATGCATTTTAGCTACATCATTTTTTTTATTTTCTTTTTCAAAAGTATTTTGAGCTTCTTTGTAAAGAGAAATAGCAGTATCAAAATTGCGCTGTCTTTGATTAATCACAGCCATATTAATCAATAAAGAAGTGTTATCTAACGGGGGCTTATTTAATTTTTTTTGCAGCCTAAGAGCTTGTTCAAAATATTTCAAAGCTTCTCCATCCCTATTTAATTGCCGCTGAATGAAACCAATTTCATTCAATTGCTTAGAAATACTATTTTCATCACCTTCGACCTCTTTAAGTCTTAATATTTCGAGGTTAAGCTCAAGTGCTTTCGAGTAGTCTTGCTGTTTAAGGTAAACGCTTGACATCTTACTCAAGGTAGAAGTTAAACCAACACTGCTGTTATTTTCTCGAAAAATATCAGCTAGCATATTGTAGTACTCCATTGAGCTTTCAATGTCGCCTTGTTGTTGATAAAGAAATGCAACTATCTGTAAAGTTTTTATATATGATACATCATTTAATTTTTTACTGATAGGAAGTGCTAAAAGATAATTATCAATGGCTTTTTCGATTACATTCCAGTCCTGATATAAACTAGCAGTTTCCCTGTATATATAAAACAAAAGTTCATCATCATTGAGTGTTAAAGCAATTTGGTTTGCCTTTAAGTAATAGTCTAATGCTTGGGCATAATCTCTTTTTACTCTATAAATGGAACCTATCACTACATTGGCTCTTACTTGCCCGCTCTTATAAGAAATTTTCTCTGATAGTTCTCTTGCTTCTTGGGCTTTTTCTAACGAAGTATCTAAGCTTCCTTTGTCAATTTCAGCGATTGCACTCGCCACCATTTCATTCACCCTAGTACTATCTGGTATTTGGAAATTGTTATTGAAGCTTGATGCACTTAGGTTCTGAGGACTAAACCCAATACAAAACCATGTAATAATGGCTGCTAGTTTTAAGCAATATGGGTAGGAAATGTTATACATTTCTTTTTATGTGGTGTTAGTTAAGTATTGTATTTTAAATAATTATGGCTTGTAGGCTAAATATATGCAATTGTTGCTTTATTGTTAAATTTTAAACGTAAAATTAAAATTATATTGCTGTACTTAGAACTTTACTCTAGCAAATCCTAAAGCGAAGGAAAAAGTACTTCCGTCGCCTATGTTAGCAAAGTAAGTAGTAATGTCTCTGGTAGCAATTCCGGCTTCGTAAAAACCTCTTCTGGCAAGGTAGGTTAGCCCTACAGGAAAGTTGATAGTGCCTCCATTATTCCCCCCGGCATTAAGCCCTGCCGAAACTCTAAAAAGTTTACTAGGTCGGAAATCTCCGCCTATGGCTACTAGTACTTTATCGAGGTTACCCGCTACTCTGTTGGTAGGCGCAACGAAATCAACACCAAAATGAAAGGTTCTGAAAAACTCATAACTAGCTCCTAACCGAAAAGTACTGGGTAGGTCTTCAACAATTTTATCGGTGCCTTCCCAGCTTAAAGGAGACTTATCTCCAGCAAATTGGAAAGCCCCCTCACTTGCCCCAAATATATTGTAGTTATCTAACCCTGCTCCTGCGAAGTTTACTAGCTGCCCATCATTTACCTGATAAACATTTCCGTCCCAAGTAATTCTGCCAAAGTTTGTAAGTGCTGCTCCAATATATAGGTTTTGTTTAATCACAGCAGTTAAGCCAAAATCAAAGCCATAACCACCTCCTACTTTTTTGGGGAAAAGAATTTTTCGAAGAGTAGAAACGTCTTGAGGAGACTGAAATGTGGGGCTTTGTGCAGTAGTGCCATCCCCTTCTCCAAAATCGACTCCAAAAGTAGGTGAAATGGATATAATTGAAGGGTCTAAAACACCATTTTGTGCCTCTACATCAATTAATAAAAACCCTCTAATTAGCTTTACGCCTACCCCTGCAAAAAGTGAAAAATCATAAGATTCATACAGTTTCCTTCCATAACTCACATTATATTCTCTATACCAAGAGCTTGAAAGGCGTGTTCCCTCCAAAATATTAGAATAAAAACTTGCGCTGTCTGGGTTTGTTAAAAAACCGCCTAAAACTACCTGTTGTTGTTGGGCTTCGCTCAAAGCAGGCTCGCTATTCTCTGGGTTTCTGGGGTTGGGGATGTTTCTCCCATTAGAAAGTAATAGTTCTGGGAAGTAACTAGCATTATAGCCTAAAAAAGCTATTTCTGCCGCAGTTTGATTTACAGTGCCAAAAAATTGAATGCGGTCGCGGATTGCAAACGCTAAACTATGCCCTCCCTTTAGCCTAGCACTTGCACCAAAAATAGTGGCATCTAAGCTTAAAGATAAGTTAGAGTTGGCAATTTTATCTGCGGCGGCGGATTTTTCGTCAAAGTTTTGAAAGTTAAACTTTGCATTCGATGACCTAAAAATTGCATTGAGCAGCTCTGTTCGCGAAAGAGCTTCTGCAAATATGGTGGTATTAAGTTCAAAAAGGCCTAATGTGTAAGTAGGGTCTCGAAAACTTTTTCTGAATCCTAAGTTTGCGGGATTTATCCCAGCAGTTTGGTAATCGGTTGCAAATGTGGTTGCTACACCTCCCCTACCTGTCGCAGAGTAGTTACCTAAATCTTGGGATGTTGCACTAAAGCTCACAAGGAACAAAAAATAAAGTAGTAGTAATAGTGACTTCTTCTCTTTCATATTGTTTGAAAGACTAAATGATAAATTTATTGAAATGAGTAACGATAAGCGCTCTACGATATAAAAGTACAATATAAGTATTTTCCTATCTTAGAACGAAAACTATTAAAGAGTTCATGAAACATAGCCTGAAAATCTTACTTTTTAAACAATACCACTATGCTACACACACCAAAATAAAAAACGAGGAATAATACTACACTGTATATTTACCTTCGCTGTTGAGCAGCTTTTGGGTAGTCTTATAATATGATTAGGAGAAATTTTCGCTGAGCTTGATATTATCAGCAGAAATCAATTATGTATTTAATATATTTATGTTTTAACGTTCGTTTAAGAGTGTTGTCTACAAACGATTATACATGTTTTCAAAAGAATACGATAACCTTTCGGTAATATTTGAGGCTAAAAATCTCACTATCTCATTCAAAGATGAAAGTAATGGTGCAAAACAGCCTGTCCATAATATTAATTTCAAAGTTCACCAAGGTGAAACTTTGGGAATCGTTGGTGAGTCCGGCTCAGGTAAAACACTCACTTCGTTAGCAATTATTGGCTTACTCTCTCGTTCGGCAAATATTTCTGGTGAGTTACTCTTCCAATCTAAGCACTTCGGAAAAGTCGATTTACTTAAACTTACTCCCAGACAATGGAGAAAACTCAGAGGCGATGAAATTTCCATGATTTTTCAGGAACCCATGTCGTCTTTAAACCCTGTTTTTAATTGTGGGAATCAAGTTACCGAAGCTATATTTTTACACGAAAAAGTTAGTGTAAAAGAAGCTAAGCGAAGAACATTACAATTATTTGAACAAGTACAATTGCCCAATCCTTCGCGGATATTTAAAGCATACCCCCATGAGCTTTCCGGAGGACAGAAACAGCGGGTAATGATTGCCATGGCTTTGGCGTGTAAACCCTCGATTTTAATAGCCGATGAAGCTACAACAGCCTTAGACGTTACAGTACAAGCACACATTTTAAAACTTCTACAAAAATTAAGAAACGAAAGAAACACCTCTATTGTGTTCATTACGCACGACTTAGGAGTAGTTGCAGAGGTTGCCGATAGAATAATGGTAATGCGAAAAGGGGAAGTTATTGAAAATAATACCGTTTGGGATATATTCTCGAACCCAAGGCAACCTTACACAAAGGGGCTTTTAGCTTGTAGGCCTCGTCTTTATCCTAAACTTAGTGAACTTCCTGTAATTAACGATTTCCTTATACCCGAAGAGCATAGTACCGTAGTAGATGTTAGGCCTAAGTACGGCTCTGTAGGAGAGGCTATTATTATGACTGCCCAGCCAGAAGCAGAGCTTAGAACACGCTACGAAAATATAATTAAGCAAGAACCTATTTTAAAAGCTTCTAATATATACATGAAGTTTCCCATTAAAAAAGGGTGGTTTAAAAAAGAACACGAATGGATCAATGCTGTTAATGGGGTTTCGTTCGATGTTTATCCAGGCGAAACACTAGGACTTGTAGGGGAATCTGGTTGTGGGAAATCTACCCTTGCACGATGCTTATTGAGATTACAAGAACCCACAGAAGGGACTATTACCTTTGAAGGCAGAGATGTTACCAAAATGAACGCTAACGAATTAAGAGCGCTAAGAAAAAATATCCAAGTGATTTTTCAAGACCCTTACGCATCGTTAAATCCCAGAATAAGTGTAGGCGAAACTATTATGGAACCTATGAGGGTTCATAAAGTACTAGCAAATGACTCAGAACGTAAAGATAAGGTTATCGAACTGCTAGAACAGGTAGAACTTAGCAGCGAACATTTTAATCGCTACCCTCACGAGTTCTCAGGAGGGCAAAGGCAGCGCATCTGTATTGCCCGTACATTAGCACTGAAACCAAAATTTATTATTTGCGACGAATCCGTTTCTGCACTCGATGTTTCAATACAGGCACAGGTTCTTAACCTTCTTAACGCCCTAAAGAAGAAATACAACCTTACCTATATATTTATATCGCACGATTTAGCAGTGGTTAAATTTATATCAGATAGGATTATGGTGATGAGTAAAGGTAAAATAGAAGAATTAGCCTTTGCCGAAGACATTTATTCAAACCCTCAGTCTGATTATACAAAAAATCTTATCAATGCAATTCCGAAAGGAGATCCTGACGATATCAGAAAAGCGATTATTAAGCGTAAAATGATCAAAGAAAAACTTGAGGGAAGCAAATAAATATTCAATTGCGAATCAGGAATCATAAAAAGACTGATAGTGTAAAATATTAGTTCATATCACCCTATATATTTTACAAAAAATTGTTAGTGAAAGCACCAAAAGTAGCGTAATTGCCTTGGTTTACTACGCACTCACAAACCGAAATATATAATATTAGCTGATAAGTAAATTTCAATCCTAACTTAAGAACAGAAAATTATTAAAATGCTCTCTTCGAGGGTTTTACCTAACAAATAAATGACATTTAATTGCGCCTGAATACTTAAGCCTACGTTACGTTAAAATCTTTTTAACCAATAATTTAACTAAAAAATAATCCGCATTGCGGTGGCAATCATAAGCAAACACTATTTAAAAAGACTTTTTTTACTTACCCGTTACCTCCTAACTTTAGTTGTAGTTTCTAACAATTATCAAAATAACTCTTCCAATGGTGTTAAGCAGTCAACTTCAACTAAGCAGACTTCCAATTAACAGAGACCGCCTTCTCAATATAATTGATACCTTACACACGCATATTTTCGGCGAGCAAAATTCATTTTCTACTGAAATGGACGAGCAAAATAAACTTGCCCGCGACTATTTTGTGTCGCAAGCCAAAGCACTAAATTTAAAAGTTGAAATAGATAGCATTGGCAATATCAAAGCCACAAGAAAAGGCACTAAAGATTTGCCCCCTGTTGCCATCGGAGGCCACCTCGATGCAAGTTCTTATCAGCAAGTACATGGGGGAAGCTTGAGCTTAAGTATGGGGCTAGAAATAATTAAGGTGTTAAACGAAAATAATACAACTACCAAAAGGCCTATCTCAATTATTAGCTTCACAAATACAGAGGGCAAAAGATTTACCCCTAATCTGTTAGGCAGTTTAGTCTACTCCAATGCTGTACCCTTAGAAGAAATGCTGTGCGTAGCCTCTAAAGACACCCCTAAAGTTACTTTAAGCAAAGAACTCAAAAAGAAAAAATACCTTGGAAAAGTACATTACAAATACAAGCCTTTGCACTCTTTTGTAGAAATACAAACTGAAGCCTTTATTAATAAAGAAGATTCTAAAATAGGACTCATAGAAGGAATTTATGGAACCTACTGGACAGAGTACCACCTCGCTGAAAATCAAAACATTACACAAGAAGAAATTCAAAAGTCTTTATTGAAAATATCAAAACAGTATGAAGGCTTAGCAAGTAGTTTTGAACCTGTTTTTCATCATAAAAACCTCTTCTTATTGGATTTAAAACATTACGATGCCCGAGTGCTAAATAGCGCTCAAATATCTTTCGACAACTTCTTGCAAGAAAAACTTACCGCATCGGTATTAAAAACAATTAGGAAAGAATCAGTAAGGCTCGCCCCTATCCCCTTCGAAGAAGGAATTGTTGAGGTAATTGAAAACATTGCAAATAACATGAATCTGAAACTCCCGACTGCATTAAGTTATAAAGCAGTAAATGCCCAAATAATGATAGAAAAAAATCACGTTGCAAGTATTTATGTGCCTTGTTTAAGCAAAAATCATCAAAGCATTATTAACATAGAAAACGGCACGAAACTGCTATTGCACTCTGTATTAGAACTCACCAAAACTTA
>CAZFQW010000074.1:0-10546 GCA_964521225.1 uncultured Roseobacteraceae bacterium | reverse complement strand
CCCCTGTGGTATTGGCAAATCCTGCATCAATGAGTATATCGGGAACGGTAAGGGAGTTAGTTCCGCTGAGGATTTCTAGCGTACCGCCTGTATGGACAAACTGACTGCCCGTGTTGGTTACTTCAAATATCCCTCGGGAAGTTAAGCCATTTGCCGGTTGGTTTTCTGCACCTACACGAACGGTTCCTCCTGTTTGCGTATAATTGAGAATCCCCGTGGTAGAAAATTGCCCACGGCGGATTTGACCTCCCACCTCCAACGTTCCGCTCGAAACGGTAATACGGGCATTATCCGAGGAAGAATATTCAATAAAGTTGTTGCCATTGTTGCCTGGAGTCATATCCACCGTGCCCCCGGAAACGGTGAGCGGGCCATCGAGCAACATACCCGTATCATCGCCCGCAATGCTTACACGCCCTTGCCGTACTTCTAAGCCACCAGAGCCCGAGGTGGCAAGTGGGTTATTTACATTGGGGAGGAGGAAATTGCCAAGCGTACTCAGCGGGATATCGATAGCAGGATGATCGACCAGTAAAAGACCGTTTATGATTTCTAGTGGTTTGTTAGTAGCATTCGCAGGGGCACCCACCGGAGTAGGACTCGCCAAGCGAAACTGACTTGCAATAGATGTCCCTTTGTTAAGAATAATTCTATAAAACTCATCTAATCCACTCGCATTTGTCGTACTCCATGTATGCGTACCATTTCCTGAAAGCAGAAGATTGACGTTAGCTCCTCCCGTGTTATTTGTAAATAGGTCAACATAGCTATTTGAACCAGCATTTACAGTCAAATTCCCTGTAATTTCTAATGTATGCAGCGTATTTGTCCCTCCTCCATTTTCTACGCGAATGTAGCTGCCTGTTGTACCGGGAAGAATTGTAATATCGTTTGCTTTAAGCGTTCTGCCTGTCCCACTAGCAGGAAATGAAATGCGCCCTCCGCCAGCATCAGGTCCCACAGATATGTTATTTTTCACCTCTATATCGCCGTTTGCCCCATCGTTTAGGGTAAGTTGAGACGAAACATCCACGCGTAGGCTACGATTGATTACGATATTTTCTGTAAATCGTACTTCCCGAAATCCTCCTCCATATCCATGAATCCGAACATTAGGGAATTCTGTCAAATTGGGAGGAGCATTGTGAATACCAGCGGCTTGCCGAGGGAAAAAGATAAATTGACTATTTAGTGAAGCATTGAAAAGTCCAAAATCGGCATTTATTGAGGGGGTACGTACCGGATCTGTATGTAAGTACACACCTACCTGACCTGTACCCGATACCACCCCAAACGTAGCTGTGATGTCAAGTTCCAACAATAGACGAGGCCCCCAGCCTCCAAACTGGGAGTCAAATATTACTTCAGCTGCTTCGCAGTTTGCATTGCAAAATACGTAGTGATTTGCATTTCCTCCTCCATTTGGGTTGGCTAACACCACCACATCTCCTGCACGAGGGGCTCGCGTAGCCGTCCCGGTAATGTGGTCTGAGTTATTTGTCCATTTATTGATGTCAGACCAGAGCGTATTCCCATCCTTGTTGTAAAAAATCTCCGGACTCCCCACAAACCGCTCCGGCACACCTGCCGTGTAGTTGGCGTTTTCGAGGGGGAAGCCTCCGTTGGGGAATGCGTTTTGCCAGTTGGCTTCTACCGCCATTCCTGCAAATACCTTGTTATTGATAGCGGTAATGCTGTCATTGGCGTTAGGCGTAATTACGGGAGTTCCGGCTGCATTTACGGTAGTAGCCGTATTCAAACCATTGAAAATGATAATGTTGCGTGGGTCATTCCCCAGTATATCGCCTTGCAAAACAGCATTGCCTCCGTTTTTTACGGCTTCGGACAAACCGTCGTAAGACCGAGTGTAAGCACCTCCGTCCAACACCTTTCCGGGTACAAAGTCGGCTTCGGTGGCACCGTTGGCAAGCCCACTTATATCTGAGTCGGCGTATTGGAAGAGCCAACTAACCGTAGGTTCTTCACCTGCCCCAAAGCCCTCGTGCGATACGCGCCAATAGTACGAGAGAATGCCGTTCGGGTTAGCGGGAACAATATCTTGTTTGGTCGTTGCGAGGGCTTTATCTACCACCCGTACAGTTACGTATTCATCACCGGTTGTTGTCCCGTTATTCAATAAATAACAAATTGCAGGGGTGTAGCGCGCTGTTGCGTTTGCGAACGTACCTATGGGAAAATAAAGTAAATTTTCGTTTTGGTATTCGTCGTTTTCGATATCGTAAACAGGATCGGCACCTATGATGTCCGTTTGGTCAACGCCTGCCACATTCGTTTGGCGTGGTACTCGCAAGGAGAGTCCTCCGTCGGAAGCGTTCCCTGCTAATATAAAAAACTGCGGATCCGGGCCTATGTTGAATCCGAAAATACGCTCACCATTTACCAAACGGAAACGGGTATCATTATCGGGTTCAGGATTAATGTCAAGTACGTCAATTTTCAAGTTATGGGTTCCTACGTTTACTGAACCGTGTCGATATCCAAATCGTCCCACTCTTAAATCGCTAGTCATTACCACTTGGTCATCTTCAATTTCCATCACTAAATTTCCGATAGAAGAGGTAGGTGTTGAGTTAATCGTAATGATACCATTCCCTGCGGCCCACTCTACAAAAGCATTGGTAGGTGTTATGCCTTGCTGATAGACAAACAAATTACCGTCAATTTCTACATCGGCGGCATATAAACGCATGGCATAGCCACGCCCTGCTACTATTGGATCGAGTTGTCTAAACGTAGAGCTACTTCGCAGAGCAAATTGATTACGGATAAACAATAAACGCGAGCGATTTGACGCTACATTTTTTTCTCCGAGAGCAGTCACACGTGGTCCGCCGTCAATCAATACCGGATTATTCGCTCGCAATTGCAGTTGCCCTGCGTTTTTGTCAATAATAAGGCTGTAGAGCGGAAATTCGTAATTCGTGAAAGCCACCCTTCCGTCGGGGGCATCGTAGTCCACTAATGCCGAGGTATATGTTGTGATATTACCTATGTAGAACACACCATTATTATTTCCATTGAACGTTAGGGTAGCACTGCCAGCATCGTCGGCAGCATCAGTAAACACATCGAGAACGGCATTGTCTTGTATAGTGAGGTTTCTACCCACTTCTAAGTTTACGCAGTTTACTCCATCGGGACAGAGGTCTAAATAACTTCCATAAGTGTCTGCCCCTGCGGTGCGTGTTATTCCGGTAGTAATGGTCAGGTCATTGAGGACTTTGAGGTCTTGGGGAGGAACAAGTCCCACACCAAACACTGCATTGACGGTGGCTTCATCTACCTGTACGGCTACGCCAGTCGTAGTGGTCGCATTGGTAATGATTAAATTATAAAAGGGAGCTTTAGAATTGATAGACCCTGGATTAGCATTATTAGTAATCAGGTTTACTGTCCCACCCGTAACACTAATATTGCCAGGGTCAGAATTGATGAAAAGCAACCCTCGATCGGGTGCTGTCGCATCTTGGATATTTAATGTTCCCCCCGACATAATAAATGCCTGAGTAGGGCGGGGAAGTTCAAGTTGGTGGAATGATCCATTCGCTCCAGAACTCCCTGCAAACGTGCCAATATTCACCACCCCGCCACTTTGGATATAACCACCAAAGTTGCTTGCCCCACCATTGGATGCCGTTTTTATGTTTACGGTATTAACCGTTCCGCCCGAAATATTTATGGTTCCTGCTAAACGAAGAGAAAGACCGTCGTCTCCTTCTGAAATGACCGTACCGGCACGAACATCCAGCGTTCCGTACAAGGTAATAGAGCCTGCATTATTTCTATTGGCTACTAATCCACCATCTACGGTTAGTCGGGCACCTTCTCCTATCTTGAAATGTTGGTTGGCAGCAGTCCCTTCGTTGATGGGGTCAATAGCTACATTATTTCCAATAATTGCGTTTCCCGTAATCAGGGCGAAAGCGTTGGGATTATCTGTTGGGACGGTTGGGAAGGATGTAAAGGCTGCCGGTCCTACAGAAAAGTTAACAGGTCCGGTTAGCCTGAAGTTAGCAGGGGCAGAAGCCTGAAAACGTGCACTATATGTGTCGTCAGTGCCCTTAAAAACCACAATACGGTAAAAGTAAGTTTCGCCATTGCAGTTAATTTCCTGGTTTCGGTTATCACTCAAAACGCTAAAATCCACTTTCACATCCGTAGATTCATTTAGAGGGTCTTGCACTGTTCTATTACTAAACCGCACATAGCCGAGGTTTAAAAAATCGCCATATAGGTTTAACTCATGGCGTCGGTTTCCGCCTCCTGTTTCGGTTTCTATGCGGCCGGCAGCTTCAATGCGAATATCCTCCAATACTTCTAAGGTAAAATTAGCAACATCGGCAAAGCGAAAAGTACCGGTACGCACTTGTAAGTCTTGGTTAAGGGTATAATTGACTTCTAAATCGACGACTGTGCCAGTAGCGTCCATATCAATTATCAAAGAAGGAAAAGTGTAGGTTGTGTTGAGTGTAATAGGATTTGCTCCATAGAGTTCTACTTCGCCGTTGCCGTTCTGAAACTCAGCCGCTGTGTTGGTAATGTTAGGGAAGTTGAGTGTTCCGCCGTTGCCACTAAAGCGCAACCGCCCTTCCCCTCGTAGAATGGCAATATCGTGGTTGATGGTTCCGGCAAAATCTAATACGCCACCGCCTTGTACTTCCACTGCGGAGAAATCAGTGCCTCCATCTAAATTGCTAACATTGGCGGTTATTGTTACTCCATTCAAAATAACGGCTTCATCGCCGCCTACAGGGTAGCCCAGTGCAGGGCCAGCGGTGTAGGTTGTTCCAGAGGGGTCTAGCGTCCAATTGAGGCTATTTTGCCAATCCCCATTTTGGTAGCTATAGTAGGTAGTTTGTGCGAGCGTTGGTGCCGAAAAAAAGACGATACAGCTAACTACTATAAAGCTATATAGCCCTATTTTAAAAGGAGGTACATTTAATTTCATAAGGGTATAGATAAGGTGGCTATTTACTTTTATTTGTAAACGTATGTTTGCAAATGAGCATTGCAAATTTACAAAAACAATTGTTTTATGATGCATAAACAAATGGGTAATCCGTTTTAAATAATGAAGAACTAACAGATTGATGCTAAGTTCTCTATAAGAGCATGTTTAAAAATTTAATTTCTTAAAAACGAATTATCATAAAATAATAATTTGTGTAACGTTGTCTTAGCATTTGTTCATTTTTCCTTGATGAAAAACGAACCAAAAAATCAAGAAAATCCAAAGCTTCCACCCTTCATACCCACCCTAACCCCCGCTGGATTTTCGTGCCTGCGCTCTTTAAATTTCTTATTTTCAAATGCTTACAAAAACTTAAACATGCTCTAAACTCCCAAATATTAGGCTAGCATCTGCTTGCTCTTTTCAAAAAGATAACTTTTGAAAAGAAATGAATAAAAGTGTGGCAACATTTACAATAAGGAAGTCTTTATTTTTTTTTGAAAAAATTAAATGTTGTCAACTTTGTTGTCAGATGTTGCCAAATAAGTTAATGTGGTAGAGAACTCCGTGAAATTGTTGTGGTGTGGAAATATTTTTCTTCCTGAGTAGTTTTACCAAAAGAAAAAGAATTAGCGAAAAGATAGCATTGTTGTAGGTTTAATTGGTTACCTTTAGAGGCATTCGTTGGGCATTTTATTTTACTTTTCAGACTAACTTCCAAACAAACTTTATGAAACGCTATTCAACCACCGATTTTGACAAACTAAACCTGCAACAAAGGCAGCAACTAGTTTTTAAAACAGGTAACTATGTTACCAAAAGAAGAAAACTTCATTACATTTTTGCTCTATACACTGTTGGGAAAGAATTTTTTGAAGTGAGATACAACGACCTCAAACATACTATAGAACAAATAGAAAAGCCGAAGGATAAACAGCTTTTTATTTATGCTAAAGAGGTATATTTAGAGGGCTTATCTTTATAAAAAAAACCTCATTGGTTAATTCCAGTGAGGTTTTTTTATTTGTTCTAACTAATTTTTAATTTTCTCCGCCCAAAATGAGTGGCAGTCCGCTATCGCCTGCGCCAATCACAATTACCTTTGTGTTCTGCGATTTGGAAAGCTCAAGGGTAGCTTCAATCCCTTTCCATTTTAGCAATCTATCGTTAATGCCCTCCGATACAATGTCTTGGAATGCTTTAATACCTTCAGCTTCTATTTGCTTACGCTCAGCCTCTTTGCGCTCTTTAGAAATTCTGAATTCATATTCTTCCGACTCTTGTTCTTGCTTCAACTTATTTTCAATTGCCGTTTTAATGGTCGGGGGGAGTTCTACGCTCCTAATCAATAATGCATCTAATATTAAGTTTTTTTGACTAACGGCTTCTCTGGTGGCTACAAAAATTTCCTGCTGAATGCTATCTCTTCGGGAAGAATAAAGCTCTTCGGGAGTATATTGCCCAATTACTCTGCGGGTAGAAGAACGCACTTCCGGAATAATGATTTTCTGTAAATAACTTTGCCCAAGGGTTTGGTGGATTCCTCCTAATTTGTTTTTGTCGGGCGCAAATCGAACAGAAACATCTACTCTGATAGAAAGCCCGTTCGCCGAGAGTACTTCCATGGTTTCTTCTACTTCTTGCGTTCGTACATCGTACTGAAACATGGTGTTCCAAGGAGCAATAAAGTGGACACCTTCGCCAAAAGCTTCGTCGGTAACAGTACCTCCGCTAAATTTTTTGTAAAGTACCCCTGCACTTCCGGAGGGAATGGTAATCATGATGTTATTGACAACCACCAGAAAGACAATAAAGCCTACGGCTGCCATAATAATAACGGTAAGGGATCTGTTGTTCATAGTTCTGTTTTTAAATATTTGATGGTGCGGTAATATAACTATTTAGATCAAGTACCTGCTATAATTATATTATAATTGCATAATTAACCAACAAGTTATGAAATACTTTCAGTATCGCCCCATCCCACCATCGTAACATCGCACTAGCAAGCCATTAAATAGCTTTCGGATTTTCTCGCAGGGGCACCGATATGTGCAGGTGGTCGCCCGTTCCTGTATGTCTGAGCGTGCGGAAACCCATAAAAGCAAAGTATCCTCTGAGTAGAAAGTTGCGCAACTCGCTGCGGTTGTTGGTTCGCAAGTCAACCGCATGGATATAGCCGCTTTTTTGTTTGTAGTGCATGGAGCGTTCTTTAAGAGGCAGACCCATGAGGCGGTAGTCGAGCTTTTCCCTGCCCAAATCGGTTACTACTAACTTCATATCCAAAAAAATTACTGTGGAAAGGGCGATTCTTAGGTGGGGGTGTAAATCGGAATATTCGCTGTATTGCCGCTCCGATTTAGCATTCGTTTTAGAGAAAGTAACCAAGCCATAGGCACTGTAAAAAGAAACCAAGCAAACCATTAGCACAAGTTGAAATTTGTAGAGTTTCCCTGGTATTTTTTTGATGCCCAACCAATTTTTAAAAATCAGTTTACTGTAAAACAATAAAATGGTAGAGGTGAAAATAGTAGCTACCACAAGTGCTAACCAAGGGTTTAAATCGAAATAAAGATGAAGAAAAATAGACCCTCGAATGAGTACGATAAACGGTAAACTGATAATTAAAACCGCTTTTAAAAAGAAGAGTAAGATTTTTTTCATGCTTGGCCTCCACTAGTTTTTCAAACGATTATCCCCCTATTGTGTAGGTCGGTGGCAAGTTGTTCGGGCGATTGAAAGTGAATTGCCTGAAACGCCAAGCTTTCAGCCGTTTTGATGTTGGGCAGGGAGTCGTCGATAAAGATTGCTTTTGAGGGGGTAACCTTAAATTGGGTAATCAGATGTTCAAATATTTCAGGTTCAGGTTTTGCCATTTTCACATCGCCAGAAACCACAATTCCTTCAAAACAACTAAAAAGTGGGTATCTGCGGTAGGCTACCGGAATGGTTTCTGCCGACCAATTGGTAAGGGCGAGCATTTTAAAATTAGCAGAACGGGTGAGTTTATAAAGAATTTCAACTGTTCCGTCGATGGTGCCATTCAACATTTCATCCCAACGCTCGTGGTAAGCTTTTATTTGTAAAGCATACTGAGGAAACTCGTTGGTCAATTCTTCAACCGCTTCGGCGAAGGGCTTTCCCTCATCCATTTGATGGTTCCACAAGGGTTTACAAACTTCGGTGAGGAAATATTCCATTTCCGTTTCTTCCTTAAAAATGTGCTTAAAAACATAGCGAGGATTCCAATCAATTAAAACGCCGCCTAAATCGAAAACTATGGTATTGATGTTCATTTAAATTAATGTTTATTTTCTTCTCTCATTTTTAAATAATGTAAGGGAGTTATCACCGCTATTTTAGCCTTTTTGTAATCCTTTACATTACGAGTAATAATTATGTCAATTCCTACAATAGTTAATGCTGATGCGTATTGAATTGAATCTTCGAAGTCGCTAAAATTATTCTTTAATGCCTGAATTATCTCCTTTTTGGTTGTACCAATTATTTCCGTCATTTCAGTTAAACTTTCTATTACTTCGAGCACTTTTTGATGTCCTAAAAACTTTCTGATTATATAGTAAATGTTACTAATACTAATCGCAGATAGGTACAGTTCAATTTCTCCTTTATTATGTAAGTCAAATAATTCACTTGCAGAATTTACATGAGGTTCTCTGTCAGTAAAAAAATCAATCACTACATCAGAATCAATAAAGACTTTAGGCATCATATTTTTTCAATCGTTCTTCTGAAATAATCTCTTTGTAATTACTGTTGGCTTCCTTAGGTAAAATACCTCTTAATTGGCGAACTCTTGGAGAAAGTTCTTCAGGGTACATTTTTTGTTTTTCAGCGGTTATCAATTTAAAGTAGTTTTCAACCATTTCCGAAAGGCTTTGCCCCTTTTGTTTGGAATATTTTTTCGCTATTTCAATGATTTCTCTTTCAATTGTGAGTGTAAGTTTGTTGTTCATCGTAGTTTTTTTTAAAAAAAATATCTGCAAGTTTTAGAACAATAGGTTGTTTCTATTAGGTTCTTCTAACAAATCATTGCAAGCTATACTAGAATCAATGATTTTATTTCCTTGATTTTTAATGATTTACAAGACCAAAAAATTACAAATCATTTCGTTTTTTGTACATACAGTATCTTCTCTGCGTTGAATTTGTATTTTTGTTTCCGGTAAAAATTGAGGGCAACTCAAAATTCATTATCAAAAACTAAACACTAAAAATTAAAATATGAATCCGCTATTAACAGAAGCATTCGACACGCCATTTCAGACGACCCCTTTCCCAAAAATAAAAAACCAACACTATTTGCCCGCTATTAAAGAGGCAATCGCCAAAGGGTTGGCAGAAATTGAAAATATCACTAAAAATGAAGATGACCCCACCTTTGAAAATACAATTGTGGCATTAGAACAAAGTGGACAATTGGCGGAGCGAGTTTCCGGTGTATTTTTTAATTTACTGAATGCCGAGTCAGACGAGGAAATGCAAAAGCTTGCCATGGAGATTTCTCCCTTATTGAGTGAGTATCAGAATGATGTATTGTTAAACCAGGCACTTTTTAACAGAATTGAAACGGTTTGGAAGGGCAGAGAACACCTTGCACACCTCGATGTGGAAGACAAAAGATTACTGGAAAAAACATATAAGCAATTTGCCAGAAACGGGGCAGGTTTAGCCAATCATAAAAAGGAGCAACTCCGAGAGATTGACAAGCAGCTTTCGCAATTAACCGTTTCGTTTGGCGAAAATGTACTGAACGATACCAACGCTTACGAGCTAGAAATTGCCATCGAAGCCGATTTGGCAGGGCTTCCCGACGCAGTAAAAGAAGCAGCGAAAACAACCGCTAAAGAAAAAGGCAATGAAAACAGCTGGATTTTTACACTTCACTATCCGAGTTATATTCCGTTTATGACCTACGCAGCAAAGCGTGAATTAAGAGAAACATTGTACCGTGCTTTTGCTGCACGAGGGTTTCAACAAAATGAGAACGACAACCAACAAAATATCAAAAAAATTGTGCGCCTAAGGCACCAAAGGGCAAACCTTTTAGGGTACGAATCGCACGCAGCGTTCACCTTGGAAGAGCGCATGGCAGGTTCGGCAAATAAAGTGAATGAATTTTTAGAAGAACTGCTTACTTATGGCAAGCCCGCCGCAGAAAGAGATTTGAAAGAACTCATAGATTACGCCAAAAGGCTCGATGGCTTAGAAAACATTAACCGTTGGGATTTTGCCTATTACTCAGAGAAGTTGAAAATGGAAAAATACAACATCGACGACGAAGTTTTAAAACCCTACTTTCAGCTAGAAAAAGTGATTGAGGGCATTTTTAGCGTGGCAAATAAGTTGTACAGCCTAACATTTAAAGAAAGAAACGATATTCCGCTCTACCACAATGAGGTAAAAACCTACGAAGTAACCGATGCCAATAACGGCAATTTAATTGGGGTTTTCTATGCCGATTTCTTCCCCCGAAAAGGCAAAAAAAGCGGTGCTTGGATGACTTACTTCAGAGGGCAACGAGTAGAGAATGGGGAAAATATCAGGCCACAG
>CAZFQW010000073.1:0-10579 GCA_964521225.1 uncultured Roseobacteraceae bacterium | reverse complement strand
CTACCAAGAAAAGGGTCGAAAAGTTGCAATTCTAGCAGTTGATCCAAGTAGTCCTGATACACAAGGAAGTATTATGGCCGATAAAACTAGGTTGAATGTGCTTTCTAGGAACGAAAATGCTTTTATCAGACCGACACCCGCAGGAAGTTCGTTAGGGGGGGTTGCCAGAAAAACACGAGAAACAATGCTACTGTGTGAGGCGGCTGGGTTCGATTATATTATTGTAGAAACTGTAGGGATAGGACAATCAGAAGTCGCAGTAAAACAAATGACTGATTTTTTTCTGTTATTGATGTTAGCAGGAGCTGGTGATGAGCTTCAAGGAATTAAAAAGGGAGTAATGGAAATGGCAGATATGGTTGCTATTACCAAAGCTGATGGAAACAATATCCATCCATCGAAACTAGCAAAAGCAGAGTATAGCGCGGCACTCCATCTTTATAGAATAAAAAAATCTAAATGGAAACCTGCAGTAGTTACTTGCTCGGCATTAGACGGTACTAATGTGGATATAATTGAAAATGAAATTGAAGCATTTATTCGATTAGTAACAAATTCTGGTTGGTTAAATCATAATAGGTTAAAACAGAATAAGCATTGGATGGAAGAAAGCATCCGCGAAGCAATGATACAGCGGTTCTATAACGCTAAATCGGTAAAATCTAAATTATCTGAAATAACAATGTTAGTAGAAGAGGGTAAAATATCGCCTTATAAAGCATCTAGGATACTAATAGAATCTTATGAAAAAGAAAAAGCCACCTGAAATTTCAAGTGGCTTTTAGGGTTCAATTAGCAATAATTATTTATCTATCTACTGATATTCTTTAGTTGTCTGAAAACTTTCTTTAGATGTTACGAGTGCATCATACTCTTCTTTAGAACCAACACGTATTTTCTGGAACTGTCTCATACCTGTGCCTGCTGGTATTAAGTGCCCTACAATTACGTTTTCTTTCAATCCTAATAGCTGATCACTTTTACCTCTAATAGAGGCTTCACTTAAAACTTTAGTAGTTTCTTGGAACGAAGCCGCAGAAATAAAACTCTTAGTATCAAGCGAGGCTTGTGTAATGCCTTGAAGTGTTGGTTTTGAAACAGCAGGCTGCGCATCTCTTACTTTTACTATTTTGAGGTCTCTACGTTTCAAGCTCGAATTCTCATCTCTTAATCTTCGAGCCGAAACAATCATTCCTTCTTCCATTAAAGAAGATTCGCCTTTATCAGTAATTACCTTTTTATCGAGGATATCATCATTAGCTTCCATAAACGATACTTTATCTACTACTTGATTTGGTAGGAAAGTAGTATCGCCACTATCAACGATAATTACTTTTTGCATCATTTGCCTTACGATAACTTCAATGTGCTTATCATTAATTTTCACACCTTGTAAGCGGTAAACATCTTGAATTTCGTTTACAAGATACTCTTGAACAGCAGTTGGCCCTTTAATGGAAAGTATATCAGAAGGAGTAATTGCCCCATCAGATAATGGCATACCCGATTTAATATAATCGTTTTCTTGCACTAAGATATGTTTTGAAAGAGGCACTAAGTACTTTTTCTTAGTTTCATCTTTTGATTGCACAAAAATCTCACGGCTACCACGTTTAATGGTACCGTATGATACTACACCATCAATTTCAGTTACAACTGCTGGGTTAGATGGGTTTCTAGCCTCAAACAGTTCTGTTACTCTTGGTAAACCACCTGTAATATCACGCGTTTTACCAGTTCTACGAGGTATTTTTGCTAAAATTTGTCCAGGAACAATTTTCTCTTGGTCATCAACAGCAAGAAGTGCATCAACCGGTAGGTTACTACTGATTTCAGTACCGTCTTCTCCCATTACTATAATGGTTGGGTTTTTAGTTTTATCCTTGCTATCCACAATTACCTTTTCTATATGTCCAGAAATCTCATCGATTTCTTCTCTATAGGTTGAACCTTTTTCAATGGCTTCAAATCTTACAATACCTTTGTTTTGTGCAAGAATTACAGCATTAAAAGGATCCCAGAAACAAAGCATATCTCCTTTTTTTACAATATCTCCTTCTTTTACTTTAAGGAAACCTCCGTAAGGAACGTTATTATTTATGAGTACTTTTCCTGTTTCTTCGTCTATAATCTTAATCTCGCCAGTTCGAGCCATAATTACCTGAGAAGGTTCTTTGCTTTCATTGATAGGAGTGTCAACAGCTCTCATGTTTTCAAACTCAATTCTACCGGAAAATTTCGCCTTAATATTAGCATCTATAGCAATATTTGAAGCCGTGCCACCAACGTGGAAAGTACGTAGCGTTAACTGAGTACCAGGCTCTCCGATTGACTGAGCAGCAATAACACCGACAGACTCACCTCTTTGTACTAGTTTACCAGTAGCTAAGTTTCTACCGTAACATTTTGAACAAACGCCTTTTTTTGTTTCGCAAGTAAGTGCTGAACGAATTTCTACTTGTTCAATAGAAGTATCCTCAATTCTTGCTACAGTATCTTCATTAATTTCAATGCCCGCACTTACAATGAGCTCGTTAGTTACAGGATTATAAATGTCGTGAACACTTACTCTTCCTAAAATTCTTTCTCCGAGCGATTCAATGACATCATCATTTTCTTTAAGATCTTCTACTATAAGTCCTCTTAAAGTGCCACAATCTGGTTCGGTAACTACCACATCTTGTGCAACATCTACCAAACGACGAGTTAAGTAACCTGCATCTGCTGTTTTAAGTGCGGTATCTGCTAAGCCTTTTCTGGCACCGTGAGTAGAAATGAAGTACTCAAGTACATCTAGTCCTTCTTTAAAATTCGATAAAATTGGGTTTTCAATGATTTCACCTACAGAACCTTGAAGGTTTTTCTGTGGTTTCGCCATTAAGCCTCTCATACCACCTAACTGACGAATTTGCTCTCTAGAACCACGTGCTCCTGAGTGCATCATCATATATATAGAGTTAAAACCTGCTAGGTGATCCTCCATACTCTGCATTAGGTCATTTGTAAGAGAGTTATTAATTCTTGTCCAAATATCAATAATTTGGTTATAACGCTCATTTTCTGTAATTACACCCATATAATAACTCTCCCAAACAGAATCTACTTCTTTTTTGGCATTGTCAATTACTTGTTGTTTTTCATCAGGAATTAAGATGTCATCTAGCCCAAAAGATAAACCACCTTTGTAGGCATTTTGGAATCCCATTTCTTTAATATCATCTAAGAACTTAGCAGTTCTTGCCATTCCCACAATTTTGAAAATTCTTGCAATGATTTTTTGCAACATTTTCTTTGTAAGAAGCTCATCGATATAGCCAACTTCTTCAGGTACTGCTTGGTTAAATAACACTCTACCGGCTACAGTTTCTACTAACTTAGGGACAACTTCACCTGTTTTCTCATCTCTTACCCCTGTTCTAACCTTTATATAAGCTTGCTTATCAATTCTATTTTCATTTAAGGCAATAATTACCTCTTCAGAAGAATAGAATGTCATGCCTTCGCCACGAATTGTTCTTCCTGCATTTTCAGACGTAAGCCCTTTGGTAATATAGTATAATCCTAATACCATATCCTGAGAAGGTACAGTAATAGGAGAACCATTGGCAGGGTTTAATATATTATGAGAGGCAATCATTAATAAAGAGGCCTCCAATACGGCTTCATGTCCTAATGGAACGTGAACTGCCATTTGGTCACCGTCAAAGTCAGCGTTGAATGCTGTACATACTAATGGATGTAACTGAATTGCTTTACCTTCAATAAGTTTAGGCTGAAATGCTTGAATACCTAACCTGTGAAGAGTAGGAGCACGGTTAAGGAGAACAGGGTGTCCTTTTAACACATTTTCCAATATATCCCAAACAACAGGATCTTTTCGGTCTACTATTTTCTTAGCTGATTTTACAGTCTTAACTATACCTCTTTCAATTAATTTTCTAATGATAAAAGGTTTGAAAAGCTCCGCAGCCATGTTTTTTGGTAAACCACATTCATGTAATTTTAACTCAGGACCTACCACAATTACAGAACGACCTGAATAATCGACCCTTTTACCTAGAAGGTTTTGACGGAACCTACCTTGCTTACCTTTCAGCATATCGCTCAAAGATTTTAGAGGGCGATTACCATCAGCTCTTACTGCATTAACTTTTCTGGAATTATCAAATAAAGAGTCAACGGCTTCTTGAAGCATCCTTTTTTCGTTTCGGAGAATTACTTCAGGAGCTTTAATATCTATCAGTCTTTTCAGACGATTATTTCTAATGATAACCCTTCTGTAAAGGTCGTTCAAATCTGAAGTTGCAAAACGACCTCCATCTAGGGGTACTAATGGACGTAATTCTGGTGGAATTACTGGAACCATTTTTACAATCATCCACTCAGGGCGGTTTTCAATACGAGTTCGTGCTTCACGGAAGGCTTCAACAACTTTAAGTCGTTTTAATGCTTCTGCTTTACGCTGCTGCGAGGTATCGTTGGCCGCTGCATGACGAAGCTGGTAAGAAAGTTTATCTAACTGAGTTCTCGCTAAAAGCATTTCTAGTGCATCCGCACCCATTTTAGCAATAAACTTATCTGGGGCGTCGTCGTCTAACGACTGATTTTCTCTAGGTAGTTTGTCTAAAATATCTAGGTACTCATCTTCCGTTAAGAAATCCATTTGGGTTGAACCATTAATTTCCCACTCGCCTACAAGACCCGCTTGAATTACTACGTATCGCTCATAGTAGATAATTTGATCAAGTTTCTTAGTTGGAACTCCCAATAAATAACCTATTTTATTGGGTAGGGAACGAAAGTACCAGATGTGCGCTACAGGAACTACAAGTTGTATATGTCCCATGCGTTCTCTTCTTACTTTCTTTTCGGTTACTTCTACGCCACAGCGGTCACAAATAATTCCTTTATAACGAATTCTTTTGTATTTTCCGCAGTGGCACTCCCAATCTTTTACCGGACCAAATATTCTCTCACAAAACAAGCCGCCCATTTCGGGTTTGTAAGTTCTGTAATTGATAGTCTCCGGTTGGATAACCTCTCCGTAAGAGCTTTCCAGAATGGATTCTGGCGACGCCAGACTGATGGTGACTGTAGTAAAGTCGTTGTTGATTTTTTTGTTTTTTCTGAATGCCATTGAACCGTGTTTTTTTAGAACCTGCAAATATAAAAGAATATGACTCTTTTCTTAATAAAAAATTGTGTTATTTTAAAATGTTTATTAGAAAGAAAATTTTAAAGATTAGCATAAACCTGAAAATTGCAGAATATAAAGCGCAATTATTCTCTTTAAACCGAAAAAAATTATGATTAATAGTATGTTTTACTGAAAATATGTTCTTTCAATTTTCTTCTCGAAAAAATAAAATTCTTTCCCTTTTTTTACTTCTGTATTAAACTTATTTGTCTATTATGCTAAAAGGTAAATTTTATCTTTTGTGGTTATTGTTTCTATTCGGAATTATTTTTTGTGCAAGCTCACAACCCCGGTTTGAAATTCCCGGGCAATTTGTTTTTGACATTTATGTCAATCAATTGAATGAGTCAACCGCTAAATTACCTTTAAAAACGTGGAGTTCCAGAGGGGTTAATATTTACTATTTGCAAGAAATTAAATTTGCAAACGACAAACTTTCACTAAACCCCGGAATTGGCATTTCTTCTGAAAAGTTTAGCTTCTCTAGCGATATTACACTAGAAAGACAACAGGGAACCTCCTCTTTAGTCATAAAAAATTTATCTCCTAGTTGGGATGTACACAAAACATTTTTATCAGCAGAGTATTTCGATATACCAATAGAATTAAGATTTCAAACGGCAAAAGGGTATAGGGCTTTTCGATTTGCAGTGGGTTTTAGGGTAGGCAGGCTCATTCATAGCAGAACAAAGATAAAATATGAAAATTTTGAGGGAGATATCATTAAAATAAAAGAACAAAATAATTACTTACTAAATAGGTGGAGGTATGGCGTTATTGCCAGAATAGGGCTAGGAAAGTTAAATGTTTTTGGAGCATATAATTTGAGTCCTTTGTTCCAAGAAAACGCTTTAGAACAAGAAGTCCCTAACTATAACCCGTCTTCTTTTACACTAGGAATCACTTTTTTTACCTTCTAGTGTGAGCCTTGTTATAAATTATTTATATAGCTTGATTCCATTTAAACAGATAAAATAGACCATGTCAATTGTATTATTTGAGCAGAGAGAAAAAGTAGGATACATTACTTTAAACAGAGCAGACAAAAGAAATGCACTAAGCGATGAAATGGTGCAAGCCTTACAAGAAATTTTTAATGAAAATATTGAGAATAACCAAGTAAAGGTGCTAGTTATTAAAGCTGCTGGAAAAATTTTTTGTGCAGGAGCAGATTTAGCATATTTAAAAAAATTAAGAGAAAATAGCTACGATGAGAACTTAGAAGACTCTCAACAGCTAAAAAAATTATTTCATACCATTTACACTTACCCCAAAGTAGTAATTGCCGAAGTACAAGGGCACGCCATTGCGGGCGGCTGCGGTTTGGCAACTATCTGCGATTTTGTTTTTACAACTCCAGAAGCAAAATTTGGATATACAGAAGTGCGAATTGGATTTATCCCGGCTTTAGTAAAGGTTTTTCTACTAAGAAAAATTGGAGAGGGAAGGGCAAAAGAGTTACTACTGTTAGGAGATTTGATTTCTGCCGACAAAGCACAGGCGTTTGGAATGGTTAATTTTATTACCTCGTTAGAAAATATTTCTACCGAAGTGGCTGCGTTTGCAAAAAAACTTTGCGAGAAAAATGCTGCGACTTCAATGCAATTGACCAAACAAATGATTGCTGAAGTACAGGAAATGGGTTTAGAAGAAGCCTTGGATTTTGCCGCCGTACAAAACGCAACGGCAAGAGGAACAGCCGATTGCCAAAAAGGAATAGACGCATTCTTAAATAAAGAAACTATTATTTGGTAGAAATTAATTCTCTGCTTTGCGGATAGTTTAACTAGCACTTTTCAACTCAAGATAAAAATGTTCAAAAAATACATTCTTCACCCTCTGCTATTTCTAGTCACTTTTCTATTTACCACTATGGCAGGAGCAGAGTGGATTACTGGAAAAGCCTTCGCCTTTACGGGTTTAACATGGAATGATATTTTTAGAGGCTTAGACTACTCTATTCCGTTTTTAGCTATTCTTACTGTTCATGAGTTTGGTCATTATTTCGTAGCAAAATATTATCATCTTAAAGTTTCATTACCTTATTATATCCCCGTTTGGTTTTTTGGTATAGGGCCAAGCATTGGTACTATGGGAGCTTTTATTCAAATAAAAAGTCAGCTTAATTCTCGGAAAGAGTTTTTTGATGTTGGCATAGCCGGCCCTTTGGCAGGTTTTATTTTAGCATTGGGGGTAATTTATTATGGGTTTACCCATCTTCCCCCGGTAGAGTACATCTACGAAATTCACCCTGAGTATGAGCAATATGGGGCAGCGTATCCTAAGTATGTTTACCAAGACTTACCAGAAGGAACAAGCCTATCTATGGGAACCAATCTTTTATTCGAGTTCTTTAAACACTATGTAGTAGAAGATGCCTCTTTAATTCCTCCTCCTGAAGAAATGATTCATTACCCCATTTTACTGGCGGGCTTTTTAGCCTGCTTTTTCACCGCCTTGAACCTAATTCCTGTGGGACAGCTCGATGGTGGGCACATACTTTACGGACTTATTGGGTACAAAAAAAGCAAAGTGGCTTCCCTCGTATTCTTTTCGCTCTTTATCTACTTCGCAGGGTTAGGACTATTTTCTTTCCACGATGAGGTAGCGTACTTGCTAATTTACAGCCCTCTTTACATAGGATTCTTATATTTAGTCTATTTACGAACACTAAAAGACCCAATGCAAATAGTGCTACTATCGGTAGGGATTTACACTGCTCAATTTCTTACAAAGTCGTTTTTCCCATTGTTAGAGGGATACCAAGGTTGGCTACTTTTCGCTTTTATTATAGGAAGATTCTTAGGAATATACCATCCAACCGCTCGCTACGACGAACCTCTGGATTTAAAAAGACAAATCATCGGTTGGATTTCCCTTATCGTTTTTGTGATATGCTTCTCGCCAACGCCTTTTATTCTTTAAATACGTTGTCTTGTACACTTTCTCTTACAACCACCCGCTCAATTTTGTGTTTTTCCACTAAATCTACCATGCCAAAGCCGTACTCATTCATTTCCCCAACGCCAGAGTTGTAAAGGAAATCCAACACCTTAGCATCAGCATAAACTGTGAAAGGGAATGTATAACCTCTTATTTCTTTCACTTCCCCTTTAGAGATAATCGAGTAAATTCTAGCAAATTTTTTAGATGATTTGCTGATTTTTTCGAGGTAAGCATAATCGGGTAATACCTGAAATCTATAAAATGATTTGATGTCCTCTGCGGAATAATAACCAGATTTTTCCATGCGTTCCATGGTCGATTCATACATCAAATCCGAAAACCTATCCATCGAAGGATGGATAAATTCTTTGTTAACCTGGTTATCTGGCGTATTTAGCAATACTACAGGAGAAATACATAAAAAAGGGGCTTTCTCAGAAAAGTTGCCTTTAAACACTTCTTCTTCGATAGAGTCGGGTTCAATGAGTAAATTCCCGAGCACGAAATGGTCTCTACTAAAAACGGCTTCAGAGAGTTTTACGGCTAATGAAGGCTCTAAACAGGAAAAAACTATTGTTATTTTTCTCGAAAAATAGTGAAGCCCTTCTCTTCCTACTTTAGTTTGCCCTTTAACACCAGAAAAACTGTACAAGATTGAACCATACTCACCAATCAAATCGTGAATTAAATCTGAAACAAGTTTCTGATGATGAAATGGGAGAATTGCCCCCTTATTTTTCAAATTAAATATTAATCGTAACCTCACAATAGCTTGCCTTTAAGGTTAAAAAAATGATTCTTCATAAAACTGTAAAAAGAAATTGATTGTTTTGCCGCAACGCAAACATTTACATACATGTGTTTAATAAAGCCAACTCTCTATCATATTGTTTTCATTATTGTTATAGGTTTTTTCCTGATAGTGCCTTTAAGGGTTAATGCACAGGTTAAATCACTATCTTCAGACTCTAAATCGCTACTGAAAGCACAAAAAGCAATCACCTTTTTATATAATTGGCAGTTTGATTCTGCCAACTTATATATCGATGAACTACGAGTAAATTTCGCACAACATCCCGCTTGCCCTTTCTTCGATGCAATGCTTCTTTTTTGGCAAAATATCCCCAAGGCACTTACCGACAGCACTTACATAGAGCACATTGTGCTTATCGAACAATCGATAGCCATTACACAAGAAATGCTCGAAGAAGAAGATGAAAACATTGAAGCTATTTTTTTTAACCTCATCGGAAGAGGTATCTTGATGCGCTACTATGCCGCTGTAGGTCAAAAAATGAAAGCAGTGGGAGAAGCCCGAAAAGTGTACAAATACACTAAAAAAGCAAGAGGTTACAAAGACGATTTCATTGAGTTTTATTTTATGGTTGGCTTATACGATTATTTTAGAGAAGCATATCCAGAAAAATATCCTCTTTATAAACCCTTCGCTTGGTTTTTTGAACTAGGCGATAAAGAAAAAGGATTGAAAGCGTTAGAGTTTGCCGCCAACAATGGGGTTTTTAGCGTGCCCGAAGCACTTAGTTACTTAGCATATATTTACGATAAATATGAAAAAACTCCTTCTGTAGGAATAAAGTATTTGGCGAGGTTAGGAAAGCGGTACCCCAACAATCTTTGGTTTCAGGCAAATTATATCAGGATACTCATTAAAATGGAAAAGTATGAACTAGCGAAAACAGAACTACACTTACTACACGCCAAAGTCCCTACAGGTTTTTATAGTGTAATAGCCAATTTATTCGAAGCCCAAATTAGCGAGCTTTATTTTAAAAATCCAGAAAAAGCTTTTGCCCTTTACACAATTACAGAACAGGAATTAGCACCCTTTCAAAATGTATATTATACAGAAGCATTCTGGATAGAGTTATACAATGGTTTGATTAGACATCATGAAAAACAGCAGGAAGACGAAATAGTAAAAGCATATAATCGAAAACTAGCAGCGGTAGGTAAATGAAGTATAACTGTCGTTTCTATTTTATATTTTCGTTGAACTAAAAGCATCAAAAAAACTCATTTTATTGAAACAATATGAAAGGAATTATCTTAGCTGGAGGCTCAGGAACTCGACTCTACCCCCTAACCATGGCAAGTAGCAAGCAGCTTCTCCCTGTTTACGATAAACCAATGATATACTACCCACTTTCCATTCTAATGCTAGCAGGAATTAGAGAAATGCTAATCATCACTACCCCTGAAGACCAAGCTAATTTTAAACGATTATTAGGAGATGGCTCGCCGCTAGGGTGTCAATTTAAATACGCAGCGCAAGAAGCCCCCAATGGTTTAGCGCAGGCTTTTGTAATAGGAAAACATTTTATTGGGAACGATTCGGTATCGTTAATTTTAGGAGATAATATTTTTTATGGTGAAGGGCTAAGCAAGCTGCTACAAAACAGCACGCAACCCAACGGA
>CAZFQW010000072.1:0-10597 GCA_964521225.1 uncultured Roseobacteraceae bacterium | reverse complement strand
TTTGAGTAGGTAGTAACCAATAAATCGCCTAAATAAGCCGAGGCATCAATTTCTCGATCTAGCGGAGCGACTGTATTTACAAAGTGCCTAATCTCTTGCATAGCATTAGAAACCAACACTGCCTGAAAGTTATCCCCGTATTTTAAACCCCCTGCTATTCCGCAAGCAATAGAAACAATATTTTTAATAACTGCTGAGTATTCAATACCCGTTACGTCAGTCATTGCCCCCGCCTTTATAAATCTACATTTCAGTAAGTCGGCAATATTTTCAGCAGTCTCGATATTTGCTGAGGCAATAGTAAGATACGACTGCCGCTCCATAGCCACTTCTTCTGCATGGCAAGGCCCTGCAATTACGGCAATTTGCGATGGTTTTAGCCTTATGTTATCCCTTAAATAATCTGTTACCAAGGTATTGGTAGAAGGAACCATGCCTTTCACAGCCGAAACCAACGTACATTTTTCTAAAGCATTTTTTGGAAACACAGCGAGCACCTCTGCTACTGATGCCGAGGGCACTGCCAGAAAAATAGTTTCAACACCTTTAAGTGCTTCTTCAATATTATTGGTAGGTGTTACTTTTTCTGCGTGAAGTTCTACCGTGGAAAGATAACTCGGGTTATGCCAATATTTAAGTATATGCGAAACATCCGAACTACTTCTCATCCACCAGTTTATCTGCATATCTTTTTCCATCAAAATTTTTACGATTGCAGTTGCCCAACTGCCTCCACCGATTACCGCTACTTTTTGGTGTTTCTCCTTTTGTATACCGTCCATTTATCTCAAGTATAATCAAACTTTATTACTATTTGCAAAGATGCTGATTTGCTTTCTATTTCAATAATATGACAGCTTTTAATGGCAAATACATTAAAACTTAGCCCTGGCTATTTCTCTCAAAACCTCAAAAACCTACTTCTTTTAAATAGCACACGAACGATTTGTGTAAAAACGAATAGCTTTCAAAGCAATTTTTAGTTGTTATAACAATCTATATTTAGTGCTTTTGCCCCTTTCTCATTCTAAATTATACTTGCCCCCCTGAGGGTTGCAAAAAACTTCAAAATCATCAAAAAATTCGATTTTTATAAAGATTTGATGCTATATTATTGTTTCTTTCAAAGAAATGTCAGTTTATTGTAAATATCGCTTGATACACCAAGCTAATCAAACATATTTAATTCGTTTTTATAAAATTTGTCGTTATGATGGAAGACATCGTTTCTCTGAGCAGTTGGGACATGGTGAAGAAAGACACCCCAATTGCAATTGCTGGTCCTTGCAGTGCTGAGTCTGAAGAACAATTACTTGGAACTTGTGCAGAGATCAATAAGCATATTGATATTACCATGTTTCGCGCCGGTATCTGGAAGCCTCGCACAAGACCAGGCTCTTTCGAAGGTGTGGGCGAAGAAGGACTAAAATGGGTGAAAACAGTGAAAGATGAGCTTAAAAAGCCTTTTACGGTTGAGGTTGCCAATGCACAACACGTTGAACTTGCCCTTAAATATGGTGTAGATGTTCTTTGGATTGGCGCAAGAAGCACCGTGAATCCGTTTACAATGCAAGAAATTGCAGATGCACTAAAAGGAGTCAAAATCCCTGTAATTATTAAAAATCCAATTAACCCAGACTTAGCGTTATGGATGGGCGGAATTGAAAGGATTTATAATTCTGGTATCAGACAAATTGCGGCTTTACATAGAGGCTTTTCTTCCTATGATGAAAAAAAATACAGAAATGCTCCAATGTGGCAATTAGCAATAGAGCTAAAAAGTAAAATGCCTCACCTACCCATGCTATGCGACCCAAGCCATATTGGTGGCACACGCGATTTAATTTATCCGGTTTCGCAAAAGGCAATCGACCTCAACTATGATGGTTTAATGATTGAAACTCATATTGATCCAGACAATGCATGGAGTGATGCGAAACAGCAAGTAACCCCCAAGAGATTGGCTGAAATCTTAAATGAGGTAAAAGTACGTGCAAATTCGTCTGATGATGCGGAGTTCAATAGCCATTTAACAGATTTGCGTGACAAAATAGACAGAGTCGATAAAGAGCTCATTGGAGTTTTGGCTACTAGAATGGAATATGTTGAGGCAATTGGCGAATATAAAAGAGATAATAACGTAACTGTATTTCAGGCAAACCGTTGGATTGATATATTCCAATCGCGTCCGGAATGGGCGGGCCAGATAGGGCTTAACAAGGAGTTCACAGAGCAGTTATTTAAGCTAGTACACGATGAATCTATCAGGCAGCAAACGAGAGTTTTAAACTCTGAACCTGCTTAATTTTTCATCTTTAAAAAAAAGAAACCTGTCTAATAAATTAGACAGGTTTCTTTTTTTTAATCCGTTTCATGTAAAATCTTTTAAATCAATTAAATAAGGTAATTATTCAGCACCTCTGTAACTACATTTTTTAGCAGGTAAAAACCTGCTAAAAACCCTATCTTATCCGCTGAAGTATGTTTTACAGTTAAAATAAATAGACAAAATTGAGTTACATTTAAATTCCAGAGGTTTTTTATTGCTATCATTTCTGCCCACTTACTTAAAATGAGTGTTTTAATAATTCGTAATTTAAAATTAAACATTTACTTAAATTAAATATGTCTCAGTCTGTTGTTATCCTCAAAGAACTTAATCCATCTATCTTTCGTCTGGAACAATTCGATACTACCAAAGTAGCTGTAATTGTAGACGAAAATACCAGAGCGCATTGCTACCCCCTTGTACAGCCCTACCTTCCTAAAAATCATCTAGTTATTAAAATAAAAAGCGGCGAGGAAAATAAAAACCTAGTAACCTGCCAGCACATTTGGGAAGAACTAACCAAGCATCATTTCAACAGAAAATCGATTGTAATAAATATTGGCGGTGGCGTAATTGGCGATATGGGGGGGTTCTGTGCGGCTACGTACAAAAGGGGAATTTCGTTTATCCAAATGCCCACTACCCTACTGGCACAAGTCGATGCCAGTATAGGCGGTAAACTTGGTGTCGACTTCCAAAATCTTAAAAATCATATTGGCGTTTTTCAAATCCCCTACAAAGTAATTATCTACCCTGCATTTCTCAAAACGCTATCAGAAAGAGAATTGCGTTCAGGCTACGCCGAAGTTTTAAAACATGCGCTCATAGCCGATAAAAGTGCTTGGGATATACTCATAGAAACGTCCTTTGAAAACCATGACTGGCATTCTGTTATTTCTCAGTCGTATAAAATTAAGTTTGATGTTGTAGAAGCCGATCCAAAGGAGCTTGGATTGCGCAAAATATTAAACTTCGGCCACACCATAGGGCATGCCATAGAAAGTTACTTACTCGATATTCCCAGCAGAAAATTATTACATGGCGAAGCTATTGCCATTGGGATGGTTTGCGAAGCTTTTTTATCGAACCAGTTAACGGGTTTAAGCGAGTCGGCTCTTCGAGAAATCTCAACATATATTCTCAAAGAATACGGAAAGATTTCGTTAGAAACAGCCGAGATACCAGCTTTTTTGGTACTCATGAAACAAGACAAAAAAAATGATGAAAAAGGAATTAACTGCTCGTTGTTAGAAAGCATCGGTAATGCTACCTTTAACAAGCTGCCTTCTGAGAGATTAATTGCTGAATCAATCGAGTATTACAAGCAACTTAGCGTCGAATAAAATCTTTTTTTATATCTCAAAAAAAATTAGTTTGTTTCAAATTGGGAAGAAGCTTTTATTGAAATGATTAATTGCAAAATGTCAAAAAAAAACATTGGGTTGTTAATAGCTGTAAACACTATAAAATAGCTATATCATCAAAAAAAACAGCTCTACAAAGTCAAATTCCCCTTACAAGTTATAAACAGGCTTAGTTCATGCAATAAATGTCTGAAAACTGCATTTTTACATTGATGTAATGCTATATTATATGTTTATTTTGCATCAGCAAAAGACTATATAATTTGCTAAATTACAACCTTTTATCATTCATTTAGAAAGTAACGCTACGAGCCCTCTTAAAACCTAAAAATGCGTAAAGCTTTAAATATAATTTGTTCGGTATGTATCCTTTTGATATTCACTTGCCTCGTGGCAAATGGGCAGAGTATCAACGAAGGGATGGTGCATACTACTGACGGACAAATTGTAGGAGGTGCTAAACTAAAGGTTGACGGTCGCGAATACATTTCAAACGCAGAAGGAAAATTTATTTTACAGAATTACGATTTAGGAAGACAGCCTAAAGAAATTTCGTCACTTAAACAAGGTTTAGAAGTAGCCTCTTTTGTAGTGGTAGGAAACACTCTTCAGGTTACAATGCGCAAACCTCAGTATAATGAAGTTTATGGCCAAGTAGTAGATAATAATAATATCCCGTTATCTAACCTTAATGTCTCCATCAGTTTAGCAGGTAAACTAATTAGTGCTAAAACCAATATCGAAGGGAAATTTAAGTTAAAAACCCCAAGTGGTTTCCGCCCTTCAGAAGATACTCGTTTTATCATTGAAGATAGTAATATTCTAAAAACAGCGTTCCTTTTCCAAGGATCTTACAACTATTTATTTAAGGTAAAGAAACAGCCAACTTATTTGGTTTTAGGTAAAAAGTTTTACGTAAAAGTTAATAATGCTAGTGGGCGAAGCCTATCAGGAGTTCCTGTAGTGCTCGGCGACCAAACCTATAGAACAAGAAATGGTGCTGTTACACCAACCCTTAAAAATTATGGCGATAGGTTAGTTTTTACCGCCCATGAAGTAATAAAGATTGATTCGGTAGAAAATAGAAATTTACTAATTGCCACCGTAAGGCAAATTGAAGGGGTTGATTTTACCGAAGAAATTCAGCCTACAAAAGTTGATACGGTAGTAGTATTGGCGCAAGAATCATCTGTTGCTCTCCAAGATGTAGAAGCACTTAAAAATGCTTTTAATCAGTCGCAAGCTATCAACGAAAGAGTAAAGAGTCTTCAAGATAGACTAGAAGGAGGTAAAATTTCCGATGATGAAAGGAAAGTGATTATGGATGCCTTGGTTTCTCTAAACACGCAGATGGAAGACAGTGAAAGAGCCCTTATGAAGAGCCGAGCAGAAATGAAAAGTAGGCTTGATAGCATGATTATTGAATTTGGGGATGCGAAAAGTAAAGCGAGCAAACTAGAGGCAATTCGGATTCAAAGTGAATTAGAAAACCAACGAGTAAAAGAAGAAACACAGCGTCAGCTATATCTTTTTAGTGGAATTGGTGCTGTATTACTTATTTTCTTAGGATTTACAATCAATATTGCCCGTCAGTTCAGAAAGCAGCGAAATCAGATAGGTACGCAAAAGCAAGATTTAGAACACCTGAATGTAAATTTAAAAGAAAAGAATGAGCAAATAACCGATAGTATTAGAGCTGCCGAGCTAATACAAGAAGCTATTTTACCAGTAGCGGCACACATTCAAGCTACATTTAGTGAAAACTTCATTTTATTTAGACCAAAAGATATCGTTTCTGGTGATTTCTACTGGTTCAAAAAAATAGTTAATGAAAATGGAAAAATAGTTAATTACATTGCTTCAATTGATTGCACAGGTCACGGTGTTCCAGGTGCTTTTATGTCGATGATTGGAAATACACTACTGAATGAAATTATCAATAAAGAAGGTGTCTCTGAAACCAATGAAATCTTGGAACTCCTCGACCAAGGTGTTATTGCCGCTCTAAAACAAGATACCACAAATAGCGACGAAGGTATGGATGTTTGCTTCTGTAAAATGATTTATAACGAAGATGACACCATAGACCTTCAATATACAGGAGCAAAAAGACCTTTGTTTATATTTATGGAAAGCTCTAATGAATTGTTAAAAATTGATGGGACTCCTCGTTCAATTGGTGGTAGACAACAATCGCGTTCAGGAAGAAGAAAAAGAGCGAAAAAGCCATTTGAGGCCCATAATTTTGTACTAAAAAAAGGATCAGAGGTATACCTCTCTTCCGACGGTTTAGTCGATCAAAATGGAAAAACTGCCGAAGGCGAAGAGAAACCAAAATTTGGCACTAAAAAACTGCTAGAAACGCTTAAAGATATTCACTGCCAAAGCATGGCTAAACAGGGGGAAACATTCAATAAATTACTAGACGAGCATAAAGAATATGCAGAACAGCGAGATGATATTACCTTAATAGGTTTAAGATTATAAAAGAGGCAGGATTCCTACTCCTGCCTCTTTTATTTTATTCCTCAGAACTGCTTGACATCGTATGAAATACGTTTTGGACATCCTCGTCTTCTTCGATTTTTTCTAAAAGCTTTTCTACTTCTTGTGTTTCCTCTTCATTTAACTCTTTGGTAGTAGTAGGAATTCTATCAAACCCCGAAGAAACAATTTCAATCCCCCTAACCTCAATTTCTTTTTGAATTGAGCCATAACTTTCAAAAGGGCCATAAATCATTATTTTATCTTCATCTTCTTCAAATTCTTCAGCACCAAAATCTATCAATTCTAGTTCTAGTTCTTCGATATCTAAACTCCCTTTCTGAACTTCAAAGTGGCAAACGTGATCAAACATAAATTCTACCGAACCCGAAGTTCCTAAACTTCCATTGCACTTATTAAAATAGCTACGAATATTCGCAACTGTTCTGTTATTATTGTCTGTTGCGGTTTCTACTAAAACAGCAATTCCGTGAGGGCCATAACCCTCAAATATAGTCTCTTTATAGTCTGAGGTATCTTTAGACGTTGCCTTTTTAATAGCACGTTCAACATTTTCCTTCGGCATATTTGCCGCTTTCGCATTTTGTATTACAGCACGTAATCTCGAATTAGTTTCAGGGTCTGGCCCTCCTTCTTTTACTGCAATTACAATATCTTTTCCTATCCGTGTAAACGTTTTGGACATCTGCGACCAACGCTTCATTTTACGTGCTTTCCTAAATTCAAATGCTCTTCCCATGATTCGTATACTTTTTATCAAAAATTAAGTTTCATATCATTTCTGACCGATTTTAATAAGTCTTTAGAAGGGCAAAGATAAGTGACTTCTCAAAATAATAATATACTGTTACTAAGATTACATTCAGCGATATTAGTAATTGGGGCTAAGTTCTAACAAGGTCAGCAAAACGTTTCTCTTTAAGCTATGGTAACGAGCGAAGAACTTAAAGGATTATTTGAGCAATTACCCTTAGGGAGTCAACCGGTTTTGTTGGACGAATTACCTCAGGGCGGTGAGTTACAAGGCAATGACTTTCAGCGTAACCAAGCAAAAGGGCACCACCGTTCAGGTAGTGACAGCGGTAGAATAGTCTAAGCGGCTTAGCAAAGAGGAAACAACCAAGGCGTTGGATGGAAAACTAGCAGAAGATGCAACTTTGGTTACTGATAGGCCCTCTTCTTACAAGGCCTCTGCCAAAGAGCCCCTACTATCAGGCATAAAGCCCTTTTGGCTAAAGAACACGTGGATAAAAAATAAAATCGTTTTTAGAAAAAAACGTTTTGTTACTATTCAGCATGATGCAAATTTTAATTGTAACACATGCTTCGGCGTATGCAATAAGATTTGTCGTAAAGTACTCATACCTAGTTACACATCTGCGGAATACATTTAAAGGGCAATACACCGCTATCACCCTTGGTGTGAAAGAGATTCGGGAATTTGGGAAGTAGCTTAGTTTATTTTTACATCATTTATTGATAATTTATTTTCATATAATGATATAAACAAAAAAATCAGATACATATAGCTTCTTACTTAAAATACTGATAATCAATAATTAAAAACCTTTTAAGTGAAGGTGATTGGCCCTTATTAAAAAGGGAAAGATAATTGACTAATTGAGATTGAGTTTATTGTTTACCATATCGTTTTCTAATCATTCTTAATCCTCTAATTATTGAAAACCAGTATATCATGCATTTGATAAAAGAAACCATATTCAGCTTACTCGTAGGAATAGGGATAATCGACGCCAGTTTTAACGCCCCTGTTCTGTATCTTTCTATGGATAAAAACGCCCCAACAAATGTATTAACCGATTCTAGCGGCTACCAAAACCATGGTAAAATGGTGGGGCAATTAGCATATACCAAAGATCGATTCGGAAACGATTGCAGAGCTTTACAGTTTTCGGGCAAGGGCTATATAGAAATTCCTAATTCAAACCGTCTTCAGTTAAACGAAGCGTTTAGCTGTGCTGTATGGCTTAAATTGCCTGCTCAGCAGTTTCAGTGGGTTACCCTTTTTTGTAAAGGCGACAACCCTGCCGAACTACCCAACTCACCAGCCTATAGAGTGCAGCTCACTTCTTCTACGGCCTCCATCAATACAGACTCTACTCCAGAGCTTGGGGAAAGAACGCAAGCCTATCCACAAAATCAATGGTTCCACCTTGCGGTGGTTTATACAGAAGAAGAACTACAAATATTTGTAGATGGAAAACTGCAATACACCTATGCACTTGAAGTTCCCATAGGGCAAAACGTAGCATCCTTAGAAATAGGCAGAGATATACCGGGAGATACTGAATTCTTTGAAGGAATTATGGACGACTTTCTGCTTTTTCCATTTGCAATAAATGCCTCTCAGGTGCAGAAACTTGCGCTCGATACGCATACCAAAAATTATGGCGATGCATGTATTCCGCAGCAACCCAAACAAAATTTGCAAGCTGCATTACCTAGCCTAGGTGCCATTGACCTAAGCAACTTACAAGCCTATCAGCAGCCCGCACCTATCTTAACCCCGAAAGCCAACGGCGTAGCACAAAACGATGACTCAAAAATAGAAGCCTTAGACCTTAACGGATTGGTAGCCCAAAAAGCACCTACCAACAACAATTCTCGTAACACCGCCAAAACAACAAAAGACCCACAAGCTGTTATTGCAAGCTCGCCCAACAATATCCTCCCTCCTGCTGAGATAGATTTTAATCTGGTAGATATACAGGGGCGCATAAAAATTAAGACTAAAACAGTAACCGTTCGGGTTTACGACCATCTCATTGTAGACTCCGATACAATCTCTTTTTACTTTAATGAACAGTTGCTCATTCAACAAGAACCTATTTTAGAGCGTAAAGCTCGCAAGTTTGAATTTAAGGTTACACTCTCGGCGAATCAACCTAATCTGTTTACTGTAAAAGCACACAACTTTGGTACCTCGGGGCATAAAGTAAACACAGTAACCGTAGAAATCGACGACTATGTAAACTCTCCATCTTTGAGAAAACTCAATATAAAAAACCTCGAAATACCCGCTGCCTTAGAAGTAACCTATAAGCAATAATTGATCAATGAAATATTTAGTTATCCCTTTACTGTTAAGTGTTTTATACGGCTGCCATGGGTATGCCCAAACACTACAATTAGCCAATAGTTTTTACAATGGAAAGTACAAAGTGTACCAAACCAAATATGCAGGCACAAACTATAAAATCTACGATTTTACACGCAGTAACCCACAAATAAAAGTAAAGTATTTTGCCCAAGATGCATATGCGCAGTACACAAAGTGGGCAAAAAGCCATAGGGTAATATTAGCCTGTTCAGGTGCTTTTTCAGATTCGTTTGAGAAATACGGAAAACCCGTAGGACTTACAATTGACTACGGGAAAGTTGTTAATCGTTATTTAAATAAGGAAATGGATGGGCTGGTAATCGTTTACAACGAAGGGCATGAAGTGGGTAAATTTTTTACCCTCGATATAGAGCGAGAAGCATTAATTATAGGAAATGATTATGGTTCTCAAAAAACCTACAACATTTCAAATTCAGCAGATAGATACCGTTTTATAAGCTATGCTCAGGCTGAACAAATGACTGTTTTTCAAACGCAACTGATGTATGCGAACGGTCAAAAGCGTTTCCCTACCGATAAATTATATTATGGCAAATCGGCAAGTAGGCGTTTTTTAGTAAAAGCCAAACGCTACGGTGTATCCAAAGAGCTAATCGTAGATATTTCTAAAGATGAAGTTTACCTAAATAATGCTGCGAATCGTCTTATAGAGCTTTTAGAATACAATAACTACCAAATTGATTTTATACTCAACCTGGATACTGGCGGGAAAGACATTCTGTATAGTTACAACGAAAATGGAAGCCTATTAAACGCTACCCAATACCCTATTTACAAAGCAACCAACCTATTAGTTTACTATTATGCTTACTAAAAACAACCTATCATTTAGTCTCATTTTTATCATTATTGTTTTTGCTCAAGAGGTTTTAATGGCACAAAGTAGCTCACAAAGTATCCCTTTAAAATACAATATTGCAGGAAGACCTCAGCTACAAGCTACCTATCAGAATACACCACTTACTTTAGCACTAGATAGCAGCTCGACCAATGTGCAACTAACTGTAAAAGAGTTAAAGCAATTTCAACAAAACAAGCTAACATTTCAGTATAGCATAGATACGGTAAATGTCGCTAACAAAAAAAGGGTAGATATCAGCTTTGTAATGGACTCTATAACCATAGGTTGCATAGTTTTATACAATGTACCCGCAAAAGTAAGTTATAAACCGCCCTATTACGACCCTAATGCAGAAGCTACCATTGGAATCAAGATTTTGAACTCGGCAGGGATTCTACGTTATACAAAAGCTGCCT
>CAZFQW010000071.1:0-10608 GCA_964521225.1 uncultured Roseobacteraceae bacterium | reverse complement strand
ACAGATAAACTGAAATCTATCAGAATCAAAGAAAAATAAAGCCAGCTTTTTAAGCTACAAACATTTCCAACGGACACGAAAACAATCAACGAAAGCAAGCTTTTCTGCCCGATTGCCATCAATATGTTTTTTAAGGAAATACCATCCGTAACTATTTATTTTTTGCACGATATTCGATCCAACAGGTTCTAAAAAACTTCGGCAAAACGAAGAAACCTATGTGTTCAATTAGTAGCCTCTTCTTCTAGTACTTTAAAGTTTTCCAAAGCCTGCCGGATTATTTGCTTGTTTTCAGGGTCGTAGAACCAACTATTATCGAACACGGCTAAAACTTCTTTATTGGCCTTATTAGAAATGGTAAGGCTATGGAAACAAGTACCTTTGTGCTGCTCTCGTTGGATACGGTCGAGGACTTCTTCTCGTATTCCGAACATAATGAAATCAGAAATCATGAGTACATCGGCTTGTTGGTAGTCGTTGGTTTGGAGCATATCCAAGGCGGCTGAGAGCGCAGGGGTTACATCGGTACCACCATCAAACGACATCCTTAAAAACGAAACAATTTCGTCCATTGAGTTGGCAATATCAGATAGATGGATAGTTCTGATACCAATAGAAAATGAAATTAAAAAGCATTTCCGCTGTTCTTTTGCGGCCATTTTCATAATTGCAAATGCCATTACTTTGGCAATTTGTGCGGGTTTTCCATCCATAGAACCGCTGGTATCTATGCATAAAATAAAAGGCCCTTTTTCTTTCTTTTTTTGCTTCTGTTGAGTGTTAAATGTTACCTTTTCGCTTGTTACTAATTTTTTTCCTTCGTACCGGAAAGAAAGCAGGTCTTGCTCGGCAAATTTTTGGTAAAATGCCATTTCGGTAACTGGGTCTGCTAAAAAAGCAGCTTCCGAAGGCACAATTCTGTTTAAGTCGTTACTACCTTCTAAGCCATTTACTTCTTCGCGCAAGGTTGGGTCGGATACCCACTCTTTCTTTACCACAATATTTTCGAAGGTTTCTTCTTCTAACTCAATTTCGGCTTCCCGCATTTTCCCCAATAAATCGGCAAGTTGTTTTACCGATTCCTCATTTTCTAACAAATCGCGGTATTTATCGAGCACATCGAAACTGGTATCTTGCCACAAACCGCGCGACATGTCCCAATAACGCCCTGCCGCATTGGCAATAGGATTAATTAATTCCATTAATTTTAAATATTCCTCGGCTTTTCCCGATACCTTCTCTAAAAAAGCATTGGCTTGCTCTTCAATTTCTTCGGCTTGGTAGGTGAGTATTTTTGCCGATAATAAAGCATTCCACTGTGCCAATAAATCATCAATTAAAATATCAATCGCCGATTTTAAAGGGGTTTTATCTACCTCTTTTTGTTCTTTTAAATTAGCAGGAGCATTGTTAATTAATTCCTTTAATTTGTCAGCATAAAAATCAACTTCTAATTGCTTTAAATTATAATTGTTATTCAAATAATTAATTAAAGTGTACCAGCTTTCTTTCCATAAAAATGTAGGTTTATGGCTCCACGCATCAAATTCTTTTTGTTCGCTGTAAAAAGGGTTTTCTTCTGTGAGTTTTCGGTCGGTTTTTCTGAGCCATTTTAATAAGTCGTGCATTAATTCTTTAGACATTGCCTCGTTCTGTTGGGCAATTTTCATAATTAATTTTTCTTGAAATACACGATCCAAAGCACTTTTTAAATAGCTGAAATAGCGGCTGTGCTCCTTTAAATTGGGTTGCGGTTTATCGAAAAAACTTGCATAGAGGTACTCTACTAAAAACCTTCTGACGGGTCGGTCAAAAATTTTCCCAAAATCTATAAACTGTCCGAACTCTTCTTCTAAATCTTTAAAGTGCATGAAGGGGCTATCTATTTTTTAACCTAACTATTGGTAGGGTATTTAAGTTTGATGTTAGTTTTAGTAGAAGTAGAAGGTGTAGTAAAACATTCCTCTGTTAAGTTTCTCCTTATAATTACCCAAAAAAATTGCTCCTGCATTAATTCATTGGAAGCGTTTCTAACAAATATAGCTTAGCATAAATAGATAGATAGATAGATAGATGCTTCGTAACTATTTAGCACGGATTCGAATTTTAACTGTACAACACGCTTAGGCGTTTAAAGTAGGGTTTTATCGTGAGATGCTTAAATCCTAAAGGATGTAGTTACAGATGCGCTGAATAGTTACGATACTTTTGCAATCATACTGCCCGATGAGCATTTGACAGCTTTTTTCAGAAAAGTTAAATCCATAAAAAAAGCAGTACAATGAAACACTGTACCGCTTCCAAGCATGAATCATAATTAACACAAAACTTTACTGTGTTTTATTTTAAAAGATACGAAAGCCCGAAGCCGTAAGGGGATAGTGGGTTTTCAGAATAGTAAGGGACATCACTTAATTGTTTTTCACCGGCTTCTTGCGAAGAAGGCATTTCGAAGGGCAATTTTTCGTTAAAATTATGCTCTCTGAATAATATCTGTAAAAAGATTTCGTCTTCCACCCCAAAACCGTCGAGAAGACCTTTTGTATTTTGAGCAATCTCAGGAATGAGCGCAGGCTTCTCTAGGGTAATGCCAAGCGTCGTTGGTTTTTCTTCTTCGTTATGATAAAGCTTACCTGCTATGCGTTTTTGCAGGGGTAAAATGCTATTTTCATTTTTAAGCAGTACCATCGATTTACGCTGTACTTTTTAAATCTCTAAACTGAAAGCCATTTCCTGTGAGTATAGGAGAATCTTTGCCAAGTAGCGAAAGGTTTTCTTCTGCTATTGCCGACCATTGTGTTTTTAGGCAAATAAATACACCAAAAACGGCAACAATTAGTAGTAAAATAAGAGTACCTACCATTCCTTTGAAGAAACTCTTCATTATTTTACCATTTTGTTATATTGACACAATATTATTAAATTTTATATTGTGTTCAAAAAACACATTGATAATTATGCTAGAACTTATTTGGAAAAATCTTGAAAAAGCAGACGAGTTGTTTATACCGGGGCTGTCGATTGACTGCGTAATTATTGGTTTTGATGGCGAACAACTCAAAGTACTTCTTTTAAAATGGAAGGGTGCAGACGCTTGGACTTTACCGGGCGGTTTTGTTTTAAAAGATGAAGATTTAGACACCGCTGCCAAAAAAATTACCTATTTAAGGACACATTTAAAAAATCTGTTTTTAACTCAGTTTGAAATTTTTGGAAGGGTGAGCCGGAACAAGCTAGACCCGAAAATAGAATTGGATATCCCAAACTTATTTAAGTTGCCCGCAAGATTAGAAAGTTGGCTAGCACAGCGCTTTATCACTATTGGTTACCTTTCGTTGGTTAAAATTGAAGATGTAAACCCTAAACCCGATTTTTTTTCGGAGCAATGTGCTTGGTTCGCACTCGATGAAATCCCTACTTTGGTTTTTGACCACCAAGATATTATTGATAGTGCCTTGGATAGGCTCCGTAAGCAACTCAACTTTTTACCTGTGGGGAAAAACTTACTCCCCGAAAAATTTACTTTCCCCCAACTACAGAAGTTATACGAATCTATTTTAAGGCAGCCACTCGATAGGGGGAATTTTCAGCGTAAAATTCTCAAGCTCGATATTTTAGAACGCTTAGAAAAACTGAAAGAAGGAAAGGCGCACAAAGCCCCTTACTTGTACCGGTTCAATCAGAAAAAATATCAGCAAAAAATTGAACAGGGAATTGGGTTTTTATAGGCTTCCTATTTCTTCTAGCAAAGTAGCTAAAGAGTTACTTGCCTTGAGGTTTAGCCGAAACATTGCCCCTACTTTTTTGTAAACAGAGCCTGGTTTTGCACCATTTTCCCTTAAATATTGTATGGAAATATCCCCTGCCGATTTCGACAGTTTTTTGCCCTTGGCATTTTTAATAATTGGATGATGAAAAAATAATGCTTCTGAAAAATGATGTTGGTTTAGTTTTTCAGCCAAAAAAATTTGTGCTGCGGAAGACAGCCATAAATCTTCCCCTCGCACTATAAAGTTGATACTCTGTTCAATATCGTCGGTTAAAGAGGCAATTTGGTAGGCGGGAATGCCCTCTTTTCTCACAAGCACAAAATCTCGCATTTGATGAAACAAATGAAATTGTTTAGGTTCTTTTATATCTGCTACGGCAACAGTTTTATTTCTAGGCGTTTTGATTCGCAAAGCCTTCGGTTTTTGCAAGTTTTCCAATCGCTTATTTCTACAAGTCATTGGGTATTGCCCATCGGTGCTCTGTGTCTTTATTGTCTTTCGGGAACAGTCGCAGTAAAACGTATCTCCATCTTGCTGCAAAAGCGCTACATTTTTTAAATATGCTTCTACCCGCTTGGTTTGAGAGTGCTCGCTTAAAAAGTTCGTGGGAGAAGAGGGGCCTTCATCGTAAGTGAGTTGTAACCAATCTAGGGTCTCAAAAATATCCTCTAAATACTCGCTGCGCATACGTGCGGCATCTAAATCGTCGATGCGTAAGCTAACCTTCCCCCCTACTGCCTGTGCTAGTAACCAAGTGATTACAAATGAAACCGCATTTCCTAGATGCAAGTAACCACTAGGCGTTGGGGCAAATCGAGTTCGCAAGTTTTGGGGCAGTGCTGAGATCAAATCCCTCATAGTAAATGTTTGTGCTTATATAAAATTCTTAGGAATGATATAAAGATAAGCGTATCCTTAAAGTTGCGTTTATCTACTAAAAACATTCCATTGATAAACGCTAATTCTCAAATTTATTCGTTTTCGTTGCAAGGATTGATACTGTAAAGAACAGCTAGATTAACTTTAAGAATCACCGATTCACCAAAGAGAGACTATGAAAAAGCGCAATATTTCTTCCCATTTTAGTTCAAACCTTTCAAAATGGAAGGTTAGTCGTAAAAAAACGAGACTTGCTATCACAAAGTCACATGAAATAGCTCTGCAAAACAAAGAAGCGATTCTTCCGCAAACTGAAAACCTTCTGATTCAAGCGGGAAAGGTAGAAGAGCTTCCTCAGATAATCACACCAAATAATGAGGTGAAATCTGTGGAGTCTCACAAAAAGACGGTGGTTAAATTAAGCCGTTCGGGGCCTTTTACCTTAATCGCGGCGCAAATTCGGCATGCTGATGCTCAACGTGAAAATGTGGAATTGGCCCAAAAAGCACAATATCGCACAGAAAAAACAGAAAAGAATGAATCTAAAAAAGAAGAGGTAAGCCATGCGGGCAATGCAGCGGCAGCACAAAAAATTTCCCAAGAAAACGGAATGAAACCTGAATTGATAGAAGCCGTTTCAAGCTTAAGTGGTGAGGTATTCGCTGAAATTACTGAGGCGGATTCGGTGGCGATGATGGAAGTTGATGCGGTTGATACAAAAAAAAGTGGGGATGTAGAATTGCCCTCGCAGGGGGTGATAGCGCTCTCTGCTACTGTTTCTGAGGTTACGCAAACCAATGGCTCTTTCTCAAAAGAGGAAATTTCGGAGGACGATGTTGAAGCGACAGAGGATGGTTCCGCCGAAATTTTGCTTCTACAAAATAACAGTGAAACTGTGCCTCCAATATCAACCAAAGTAAAGGAGACCTTTGCGGACTCTCATGAGGCTACTCAAGAGGGGGTGAACACTGCCGAAGGGGATAAAGACAGTGTGGAAACTACAGAAGAGTCTTATAGGGTTTCGCCTAAAATGGAGAAAAAGGATAGGGAAATTCCTACTGATGCTTTTCAGGTGAATAACAGAAATACTTTAGAACCCCTTGCCGATAAGGAAGACTTCTCGTTTTTAATTACCCCTGAAGAGGAGAAAAAATTCTATGAAATTATAGGTAGGAAAAATGTGATTGCTTCGTTCCAATCCAAAGATTTAGAAAGTTCGATTGAAGACTTTACAGAGAAAGTACAAAAGGAGATAGGAAACTTAAAGGGCAATTAATTTTCTGCCTTAAAAAACATGCTCTAATTAGTTAACAACTCTGCCACTAAGTAGTCTGCCACAAAAATGGCGATACAGCTATTGGTTACTGCCATTGTACTGGCTTTACCTACTTCTAAGGCCCCTCCACGCACGTAAAACCCTTTATAGGCTGAAATACTTACTACTAAGAAGCCGAAGATAACCGACTTGATTAGGGCCACTACAATTCCAAACTGCTGGAAATCGAAGCGAATACCATAAATGTAATCGTTCGCAGTTACTAAGCCTCCGAAAGTGCCGGCAAAGTAGCCTCCATAAATAGAAAGGAACCCGGCAATAACTACTAAGCAGGGAAATACAAAAACGCCTGCTAGCACTTTAGGAAGCACCAAATAAGAGACTGCGTTTATACCCATTACGTCAATGGCATCAATTTGCTCGCTTATCCGCATATTCCCTAACTGACTTGCAATGTTAGAGCCTACCTTGCCTGCAAAAATAACGGCAGTTAAAGTTGGGGCAATTTCCAAGATGCTCATATCTCTTACTACTAGCCCAATTAAAAAAAGCGGATAGAGAGGATCGACCAAGTTGTAGGCAGTTTGCACGGCAGAAACAGCACCAATAAACAGCGCTACCATTGATACAAAGAAAAGGGAGTTGATGCCTATATCGACACTTTCATCAAAAAAGCGACGTACATAAACAGGCAAGCGTTCTCTGCCTACAAACATTCTTCCCAGAAAAATTAAATATTTACCAAAGCCTTTCATAGGTACTTGGGAGTATTAGTGATGAGACTCCAAAAATAGGGAAATGGATAAAGACTTACAGCAGTTTTATAAGATATTAAGGTTTGAACCCCATTACTACAATATCGTCGGTTTGGTGGTGATCGCCTTTCCACGCGCTAAGCTGCTCCCTCAAATTTTCTTTTTGGTGGTTAAAAGGAAGTTTATGAATGTTTTGAAGTAAGTTGGCGAAGTTTTGTCTTAAAAAGCGTTTTCGATAAGGGCCTCCCATTTGGTCTTGAAACCCATCTGAAAAAACGTAAAAAACATCATTGGGCTCGTAGGCAATTTCATGTTCTTCAAAAACTTTATCTTTATTTTTCCCCATGCTTCCCAAAGAGTGCTTAGAGCCTCTGACTTCAAAAAACTCATTGTTTCGGAAATACCAAAGGGGTGTTTTTGCAGCGGCAACGTTAATTTTGTTTTCTTGGCTATCTACCGAAAGTACCAATAGGTCTATTCCATCGTCTACCCGTTGATCGCCAAAGCCTGTTCTGACCGAAGCAATGAGTGCCTTATTAAGGGCAAAAAGGATTTTTTGGGGGCTGGTTTCACCTTCCCCAATAGTAATGCGGTCGAGTAAGTTATGTCCTAAAATAGTCATAAAAGCACCCGGTACGCCATGCCCCGTGCAATCTGCTATTGCTAACAGCTTTTTCCCTTCTATTTCTCTGTACCAATAAAAATCTCCGCTTACAATATCTTTAGGTTTGTATAGTAAAAAACCATCTGTGAAATGGCTTACTATTTCCTTTGGTTGGCCTAGGATACTTTTCTGAATATTACTTGCGTAGTTAAGACTAGAGGTGATGTCTTCATTTTTTTGCTCAATTATTTTTTTCTGAGAGATAAGTTCCTCGTTTTTTTGTTCTACTTCAAGTCTTGCCTTTCTACCGTAATCCAACAAAATCTTAGCAATCACAAAAATAATTGCGCTCACCAAAATGGTATTTAACGAAGTGAGTACTGCCGTGTTTGCATTGTCTAACATTAAAGGTCGTAGTTCGTAGACTTTACTGTCTATCAACAAAGAAACTACTGTAAGCAGCGTGTAAAATGCTAGCCACCAATAGGCATTTCTACCTTTGTGCAACGCTAGTGAACCCACCAAAGCTAAATTAGCCCATAACATTACCGAACCCGACTCTGTAAAACCACCCAAAGCCCACTGAAATAAAAAGGGTAAAAGAAGACTAATAAAGACTTGAATAAAACGACTCGCTTTATAATTTTTAGAAATGCCAAAAAAAATCAGGTTGCATATTGAAAGTGCCACATAACCGTAGGGAATTAAACTTGGTATAATAATATCAAAATACGAACAAATCCCTCCCCATACGATTCCGCCAAACGACATCATTAAAGCAAGATATACCAACAAACGTTTCATGCCCGTAGACGCAGCACCGTCGTTAGGTTCTACACCTATATTAATTAACTTATTGAAACCCCTCTTAATCATTCAACTATTTTTAGTAAATCATTATTATTGGTAAGTTTTTCAAATAAAACAGAGACAAAACTGAAGTTTAAAAAAGCTTAGCTATAAGAAATCAATATTTTTTTCAGTCACTACTTATTAAACTACGCTCAAAACACTTTACTTTAGTGTGAACGAGTAAAGTGTGTTAATATTTAAATAAAATTTTACAGGCTCAATAAATAGTATCATATTAGCGAATAAACGTTAAGTTATGTGGATACATATTAATGAAAATATAGACTTATATTAAAATTGAAAAGTATTAGTCCTCTCGATAACAATACGCTTGGCAGGCTAGAAAGCAAGTGGCAAGTAGAGTTTGATGAAATTTCCCGAAAAAAGTCTTACTTACTAGGAATTATTGCTTCCTTAATTTTTCCTGCTACGCTAATAGATTATAGTCTAGTTCCCGTAGAAACCCAATCTATTTTTATTGCTTCTAGGGTTATTCCTCCAGTCTGCATCATTTTATATTTATTAGCCCAGCGATTTTTAAACTTGTCTTTTAAGCCGGGCTATTATTTAATTTTCATTACCACCGTAACGGCTTCGGCTTTTAGAGTAAATGCGTTTGATACTGATAATTTTTTACTTCTCAGTACAACAGTGTTTATTATGTATTCAATTTTGGCAAGCCTAAGACTCAGCGACGCCATTATAATGGCAGTATATGGGCTTGTTGTGAACATTGCCTTTTTCTTTCTTTTTTATGCTGATACAATCCCGCTACACCAAGGAGGTTTGTTGATAGTTGGCGCGTTGGAGATTGTTTTTATACTAGTAATAAAGTTTAGGTATGATATTTTGAAACGCAACTATTTCAATAGTATGATTCTTCAAAAACAGAAAGAAGAAATAGAATTACAGCGTAATAACTTATTAGAACTCAACGAAGAAATACATCAACAAAAAGAAGAAATTCTCTCGCAACGCGATGCCATCGAAGAAAAAAATGGGGCATTACAAAAAGCATTGGGAAACCTTGCCCGTAAAAATGCTAATATCACTGCTAGTATTACGTATGCCAAGCGCATACAAGATGCCATGCTGCCTAGTATAAGTACAATTCAGTCTTACTTTCCGCACTCTTTTGTATTCTATAAACCAAGAGATATTGTTTCAGGCGATTTTTATTGGATTACTACAAAAAACAATTGGGTGATTTTTGCTGCGGTTGATTGCACCGGACACGGTGTACCGGGTGCTTTTATGTCTATTACAGGCGATGCTTTACTTACTCAAATAGTAGAAGTACAGGGAATCGTGTCTCCCGATGTTATCCTCAACGAGCTTCACCTCAAAGTTCGGAAAGGATTAAAGCAAGAAGAAACTCAAAATAGAGACGGTATGGATATTTCGATTTGTGCCTATAATGTTGTTACAAAGCAACTTCATTTTGCCGGAGCACAAAATCAGCTGCTTTACATGCAAGACGAAACGATGCATCGTATCAGAGGCGATAGACAGCCAATAGGAGGTTTACAAAGAGAGAAAAAGAGGTTGTTTACCAATCATACTTTACAAATTACTAAGCCTACGATGTGCTACATGTTCTCCGATGGGTTTCAAGATCAATTTGGTGGTATGGAAGGTAAAAAATTCATGGCACATCGCTTCAGAGAGCTTTTAATGCTTTGCCACAAAAAACCTGTTGCCCAACAACACGAAGAATTAGAACATACATTTAGCCATTGGATTGGCCAATCCGACGAAAAACAAATTGATGATGTTCTAGTAATTGGTTTTTTAGTTCAACCTTAAATTTGTGAGATTCCCTCAAACTCAACGAGATAGAGCAGATAACATTGAAGTTGTTTTCTTTGAATTTTCATATCTCAAAAAAAACGCCCATAAGTCTTTAAAGATTTATGAGCGTTTTTTTTAAGCCCTTTGCACTTATAGACTTCTCTAGAAAAATACGCCAAAGCTGAACATTGCTCTTGTTCGTATACTTTCAGTTTGTACAACTGGCGCAGTTCCATTTGCCAATGAATAAGGAGAATATTCTGAGTTTCCAATATTACTCAAAACACCAAAGTCAAAGAAATAACTGCGATTTCTTACACCAATTCCACCACTAATTATTGTATTAGAACGGTCGAAGTCATCATTTTGTAGACTAAAAGGGTCATCGTAATAAGCTCCTCCTGCTCTGAATCGCAGTTTTTTCACTCTTATTTCTGCTCCTAGTTTAAAATTATAAACCCCTGTATAGATATTATCAATCGTATTATTATCTCCATCAAAGGCAATTCCTGAATTACTTCCTCCGGTAAGCCATGCATTTTGGTATCCTACATACTCAACGTCAGCAGTTATAAAACCTACTTTGCCTACAAAAATTGATAACCCCGCTGAAACACGGTAAGGAGTAATTAAAGTATACTCTGCCTCTAAGTCAATTGTAGAGTAGCTCTCTGTGGTTAA
>CAZFQW010000070.1:0-10651 GCA_964521225.1 uncultured Roseobacteraceae bacterium | reverse complement strand
GATGCCACATTTTTCGTGATTGAAAAATCTAACATTGATTTCCCTGATAACTCTGCAATATGCCCGTGGTCTAGCTGATATTCTCTATCGTCTCTTTTAACAGTACTTTCACCATGATGAAACTCACTTGACATGAAAACATCAAGATTACCGTCGGTCAGTAGAATGATAGGCAACGGAATTGAGACTTTATGACCATCCGAAGTATCGAATAAGTGCCAACCATAATCATCCAAAATATGGTGCATTATCAATTCGTTAGGGCTGAATCGCTCTCCTTCGTTTGCAGGGTTAGAATCTGCAGCAAAGGTAGTTGTGTAGGAAAATCCTAACACTAAAAAACTGATAATTAAGGTTTTATTGAAGAGGTTTTTCATTGTCTGTTTGAGTATCTCTTGAATTTAGACGCAATTTAGACAATAGGGAACTAATTTCAAATACAGTGAATAGTATGTAGAATACGAAAAAATTAATTACAAAGTGAATAAGAAATATTTTTGATGATGCTAATACCGATTTTGCCCAAATAATATATATCAAAAGGGCTGTTGCAGAAAATAATAGTCTAACTGCGGTCGCTCCCATAAAATACTTAGGAAAATCTAACCCTCCTTTTTCAATCCCTTTATTAAAAATAAAAAAAGATAAAATTGTGATGGCAGCATTGTACAGATAGGCAAACCATACATGAGGGTGAAGGAGAGTAGGTACTACAAATTGGCAAATTAGTGTAATTACTCCTATAAAAATTATGTAGGTGATTAGTCTTTGAGGAAACATAAATTAAGTGGGCAGATGAGATTTTGTGTACTTACTAATCTTTTTTAGATATTTTTTGCACGTCTCGAATCATGAGCACACAAGATGCTGTTACAGCTAGTAGGGAAAAGAAAACAGTAAAATATGGCTTTTCAGTCGAAAAATAATTGTCGAGCAGCGAGCCTATCCAAACTCCTACTAAAATTACTCCTATCATCTGAAAAGCCATTGCAGAGTACTTAACATACTTTCCAATGTTATTAAGCGGTTGCTTTTGCTCTTTCTTTGGTGATTGTGTCAATTTTAATTTCTTTATTAGCCGCTTTTGCTCCCATTTGGCAACTGCCATTAAATACTGCTCCCGATTTAATTACAAGCTTAGCGGTAATAATATCTCCCTGTATAACAGCGGTTGGGTGAAGAATTAAAATATCGCTTACTTCTAACTTTCCTATCACTTCTCCTTCGATTTCGGCATTTTGAGCCAAGATGTTGCCCTCAACTGTAGAGCCTTGCCCTAATGCCACCTTCGATTTTGACTTAATATTACCATTAAGGCGGCCATCGATACGGATATTCCCAAAGGTTTCAATATTCCCCGTAATTGTAGTGCCTTTTCCAATGATATTACGCTCATTAGATACTTGTTCAGTTTCTTTTTCGGGTTTGTTACCAAAAAGGCTCATGTATGTACTATTTAATTTTTAAAATCGTGACTTAAGATATAATCATTCTGACTTTACAACGAACTGCAAAGTTATTTCTTTTTATTAAAAAGGAATAAATTCTTCGGGATTTACAGGATTGCCATTATACCATAGCTCTAAATGTAGATGCGGGCCATTGGTCAATTCGCCTGTGTTCCCTATAATCGCTATTAAGTCGCCTGCTTTTATTACGTCTCCACTCTCTTTTAATAAAGCAGAATTGTGCTTGTAAAAAGATAAGATATTGTTTTCGTGTTGTATACCGATGATATAACCTGAGTCTTGTGTCCATGATGATAGAATTACCGTACCATCGGCAATTGCTTTGATTGGCTCGTCTTTTTTAGCAACAATATCAACTCCGTAGTGTCGTTCCTGAACGTTATAATGGCTAGAAACCACACCATCCAGTGGAGGCAAAAAGTAAATTTCTTGCAAATCGTTTCTTACATTACTCCTGTAGGTAAGTAGTTCATAATCAACTTCTTCGAACTCTTGCCGAAATACAGAATCTACTGGAGAGATAGCATTTAGGTTTATTTCTTTCAAATTCATTTCTGCATTTTCCCCTGTTTGGCTTTCAATATCATCAATTTCTATTTGCCCACTTAAAATTGCCCTTATATTGTCGATATAATTATCCTTAGTTTCCATTGCGGTAGACAAAGAGTCTACTTGCAATTCCATTTCTACCAAATTACGACTAATCTTCTGATACTCAGTTCGTGGGTCAAACCACTGCTGAAGTAGCGTTGTTACCAAAAAAAAGCTCAACACGCACAAGATTATGAAAATAAGAGTGAAAATGAGGATAACACGAACAATATTGAATGAAAAGGTGCCTTTTTCTGCAAAATTCTCCTCATCTCTTATAATGAGTAAATATTTACCCGTTAACCACCCTGATAAAGTCTTTCTTTGCATTTGGAATTACTGATATTTGGCGCAAAATTAAGCATTATTGTGTCTTTTATAGGATTCTCTGATTTTTATTTGATACTTGGTGTTATAGTTTTGCAAGCCTGTCCTTTTCTTACACTGAAGGCGATACACTTAGAATGAAAATTAATCAGGTTGTTTACTTACGACTTCCACTAATCCAAAAGCACATAAAACCAACCTTCTAACTTTCGTGTTCGTTATGCACAAATTGAAAAGTATTCTTCAGCCACTATCCATTTTAATTACTGCTGTTGTATTTACATCGGGTTGCCAAGTTTACCACGATACCACTGCCCGATTTAATGCATACTTTCTTTCGAAAGAAAAGCTAAAAGAAGCAGAAATCACCCTTTTTGGCACTCCCGAAAACCGCTTCCACGAGGTAATGGATGTTTTAATAGAGATAGATACGAATAAAACCCGTTCTCAGAAAGCAGCCTTCGACTATGTGATTGAAAAAGCTTCTTTGCCTATACAGTTTCACGAAAGAAGTAAATGGGTAGACGATTGTTACCTGCTGATAGGCAAAGCAAGATTATATCAAGGAGACTTTGGTAACGCGGCAACTACTTTTAAATATGTAAACTCTCAGAGTACCAATGATAACTCGCGCCATAGTGGACTCATTTGGCTAATGAGAATTTTCTTAGAGAATAGAGAGTTCAATAATTTTTTGTACATAAAAGATGTAATTAACGCCGAAGAAGTTCCCTTTACCGATGTAAATACCCGCGATTACCACCTAGTAATGGCACAATATAATTTGGTAAAAGAAGACTACGAAGCCTCCTCTCAACATTTAGATTTAGCCGTTCCATTTATAGAAAGAAGGGCTGAAAAAGCACGTTTACATTTTATTTTAGGACAGCTATACGACCGAACAGAGCAATATGAACAAGCTTACAAAGCCTATTCAGTCGCTCAGAAAATGAGCCCTACTTTTGAGTTAGAGCTTTATTCGCAAGCAGGAGCACAATTAGCTAAGCCAATTATTTCTAGTGCCGATGAAGAAGAGAAAGAGCGTTTTTATAAAAAGAACATAACTGACGCAAACAATTGGGACTATCGCGATAAACTCTATTACGATTGGGCAGAAATGAAAGTGCGAAGAGAGAACTATCCCGAAGCTATCATTATCCTGAACAAATCTATACAAACAAGCACCAATAACACCATTCAAAAATCGCTTTCTTACCTGCGATCTGGCGAGTTATATTATGAAATTAAAAAATTTGAAGATGCCGCTAACTACTACGATTCGGCAGTTCAAATTATGCCTAAAGATTTAAAAAGGTATGATGCCGTTGCAGAAAGAAATAAAGTTCTGCAAGAATTTGTTGAGCAGCTCAACATTGTAAAACAACAAGACAAACTCATTGCACTTTCTAAGCTTACTACAGAGCAAATAATTGAGTACTTTGAGAAAGAAATAGCACTAGAAAAAGAAAAAATCATTCAGTTCCAAGAAAATAAGGAGTTGAATAAACAGCAAAACCAAAAAGCGATTATTGAGCCAACTAGTAGCCTTTCGAGCGGTAGTAAAAACACAAGCTGGTATTTTTATAATTCTGATTTATTAGTATTAGGGAAATCGAACTTTTTGCGCCAATGGGGCTCTAGAACCTTAGAAGACAACTGGCGTTTAGCCTCTAAAAAAGCACCCAATAGCATTACCCAAAACAAGCAAAATACGAGTAAAAACAGTGGAGATATTACTGATGCAACCTCAGAAGAAGAAAATATTTTTGCTTCTGTGCTTTCGTTAGATGAGCGCTTAGTGCAAATTCCTACTACTCCAGATAAAATTACCGAAGCCAAAACTAAAATTGAAGATGCCCTTTTTAAACTTGGAAATATCTACTATTACAAATTAGAAGAGCAAAAAAATACTTTGGTAACTTTTGAAAGGCTCATCAACGATTTTAAGGAAAGTGAGTACGCGCCAGAAGCAACGTACACATTGTATCTGCTTTGCCAAAAGTACACCATGTGCGAAGACTCCACTTATAAAAATTATATGATTGCCAACTTCCCTGAGTCGTTCTATGCAAAAGTTTTTAAAGACCCTGAATATACTGTTAAACTCAAAGAGACCAATGCAGAGGTTGAAAAACTTTACTCAAAGGCTTTTAACTATTACAAAGTAGGGTATTACATGCAAAGCGAGCAGTTAGTACAGCAAAGCCAATGTTCCTTCAAAGAACATAGCCACCAAGATAAAGTAGCCTTACTTTCAGCTATGTTAAAGGGTAGAACTGTAGGATTAAATGAATATTACGCTGCCTTAAACAGCTTCGTATCAGCATACCCCGAAAGTAGTTTATTGCCCAAAGCCAAAGAACTATTAGGCGAGAAAGAAAAGGAAAAAATTGAAAACGAATAGTACTCAAAGATTTTTAAGATAAAACATGACCTTGGCTGCTAAATATTCGCCTTTTTTAGCAGCCAAATAGCATTACAATTGCTACCTTAGCAATAGTTATTTACCCCTAAGTGCTCGTATCATGTTTTTAAGGATTATCAAAATAATGTGGATTGGGCTGATAATCAGCTTCGTTGCTTCTTATCTGTTTATGACCTCCATTTATAATGATTGGAATGGTTGGTATGGGAGCATGCCCGACTACGAGCAACTTGAAAACCCACGCAGTGCTTTATCATCAGAATTATACTCTGCCGATGGCGTATTATTGGGCAAATACTACCGAACCAACAGAGTTAAGGTAAATTACGACGAGCTTTCCCCTAACTTAGTCAATGCCTTAAAAGCTACCGAAGACATCCGTTTTGAAGAACACAGTGGTGTCGACTTGCGCAGTTTGGCAAGAGTTGCCTACGGAGTACTTAGTTTTAACACCTCCTCTAAAGGTGGAGGAAGCACCGTTACACAGCAGCTAGCCAAAAAACTGTTTGAAACCCGGGCAGAAAAACTAAAAGGCTCTATTGAAAATCCATTAATTAGAAAGGTTACCTTCAAAATGAAAGAATGGATTTTAGCAGCACAAATAGAAAAAGCATACACCAAAAAGGAAATCTTAACGATGTATTTTAATACGGTAGATTTTGGCAGTAATGCTTTTGGAATTAAAGTAGCCTCAAAAACTTATTTTAATAAAGACCCCAATCAACTCAACGTACAAGAAGCGGCTGTTTTAGTCGGTTTGCAAAAAGCAATTACTTATTACAACCCCGTGCTTAATTACGACAATTCTTTCCGCAGAAGAAATGTTGTATTGAAGCAAATGGAGAAATACGACTATCTTACCGCCGCTCAATACGATTCCATTTCCCAACTTCCAATTGACCTGAACGAGTACAAAGTAGAAAACCACAACACAGGTTCTGCCACTTACTTTAGGTCCGAGGTGCGTAAATTTCTATTAGATTGGTGCGCAGAAAATGGCTACGACCTTTTTGAAGACGGTCTAAAAGTATATACCACCGTGAACTCCACCATGCAACAATATGCAGAACAAGCAGTAGCAGAACATCTTAGTAATTACCAAAACGTTTTCTTTGAACATTGGAAAGGGCGCAACCCATGGATCGACGAAAACTTCAGAGAAATGCAAGGTTTTCTTGAGAAGGAAATCAAAAAAACAGAGCGGTATAGAACATTAAAACAGAAATACGGAACGCAAAAAGATTCTATCGATTTTTTCTTAAATAAAAAGGATTCGATAACTGTATTTACATGGGACACCCCCACCAACGAAAAAGACACCGTGCTAAGTCCAATGGATTCGCTCAGGTATTACAAACATTTTTTACACGCAGGTATGATGTCGATGGACCCTTACACAGGCCATATCAAAGCATGGGTTGGTGGCATCAACCATAAATATTTTCAATACGACCACGTAAAGCAAGGTTTCAGACAGCCCGGTTCTACCTTTAAGCCCATTGTTTATGCTGCGGCTATCAACGAAAAAGGCTTTCACCCCTGTTTTTCTGTAGTGGATGTCCCCATCGCCTTCGACTTGCCTACCGGCGAAACATGGACACCCAAAAATAGTGGTTCTTACAGCGGTGCTACTTTAACGCTGCGCCAAGCCTTGGCGCAATCGATAAATACCGTGGCAGCTTACTTAATGAAAGAAATGAACCCTGCCACTGTAATTCAGTATGCTCGGAAAATGGGCATCACCTCTCCGCTCGACTCTGTACCGGCACTTTGCCTAGGTGTAAGCGATGTAAGTGTGTACGATTTAGTAGGTGCGTACGCAACCTTTGTAAACCGTGGCGTTTGGACTGAGCCTATTTTTATTACGCATATTGAAGATAAAAATGGCAAAGTGATTTACCGACAAGTGCCCAAAAACAGAGAAGTGCTCAGCGAAGAAGCGGCTTATATCATGACCTATATGCTTAGAGGTGCTTTAGAAGAACGGAATGGTACGGCGCTAGGCTTGTGGCGAAATGAATTTAAAAAGGATAATCATGTGGGTGGTAAAACAGGAACTACTTCTAACTATTCCGATGCTTGGTTTATGGGAATCACTAAAGAATTGGTGACCGGTTTATGGGTGGGTGCCGAAGATAGAAGCGTCCACTTCAGAAGCATCACTTATGGGCAAGGTGGCAGACAAGCAATGCCCGCATTTGCCAACTACACCGAGAAAGTGTACGCCGACGAAAGCCTTGGTTATACAAAAGGGGTATTTCCTGCGCCTTCCACTGGGCTTTCTATTGAACTCGACTGTTCAAAATATTTGAAAATACCCGTCGAAACAGACTCAACCCGCATCGCCCCAACTAGGAAAGACGACAAAATCATTTTTGATTAGAACAATAGTGCAGTAGCGGCTTATTTGCAGCGTTGAGTCCTAAACTAACCGCTTTTTGAAAATCTTCGCAGGCTTTGGGGTAATCTTTCAGGTATAAATGCGACAATCCCCTGTTGTAATATACATTCGCCTGGTTGGGTTCTAACCCCAAGGCGGTGTTATAATCGGCAATTGCCTTTTTGTATTCTTTTAGTTTGAAGTGGATATTCCCCTTTCCCCGGTAAGCCTCTACCGCACCGGGTTCAAGGCGTAGGGCGGTCCGATAATCTTGAAGGGCTCTCTGTTCTTCTAGCCGCTTTGCTTTTGCCAACGCTCGATTAATATATGCCTGAACATTGGTAGGAGAAAGCATAATGGCGGTGTCGTAATCTAAAATAGCAGCTTCAAAATTTCCGTCTAGGTATTTGGCATACCCTCGGTTCAAATAGGCAGAAGGCATCCTATTTTCGGGGTTAACTGCCGTGTAATAATCGTCTGAATTTTCTTCTCCTTGGGGGGTATCAATTACTGCGAGGTTGTACTTTGCTTGGCTGCTCTGAGGGTTGAGTTTCAAAGCGGTTAGGAAATCTTGCTTGGCAGCGTTCACTTCTTTTTTTGCCAATCTTGCAAGCCCTCTATTCACCCAAAAATCGGCAGCGTTGGGTTGCAGATTAATCGCCTCATTAAAATCGGCAAGGGCAGAGTCGTAAGCTGCCATTTTATAGTAAGTGAGCCCTCGGTAATTGTAAATCTCGGCTTTCATAGTTACCATAGAAGTTACCTTATCTACTTTACTTTCGGTGTCTGAATCGCCTAAATTCGCATCCCTAAAAAATATAGCCCTTGTCTCTGTATTTTCCGCCACAATAAGTGTTGAAAAATCTCTGATGGCAAGGCTTAAATTCTCTAACTTAAAGTAGGCTAAAGCTCGGTTAAAACGGGCTTCGGCAAAAGTGGGTTGGATGCGTAAAATGAGTTCGTAGTCGAGTAATGCGGCACGGTATTCTTTTAATTTTTCTAACGCCACTGCCCTTCCGTAGTAGGCTTCTACGAATTGGGGATTAAGGGATATACTTGAGGTGTACAATTCAACCGCTGCGGTGTAATCGCCTTCAGAATACAAGAGTTCTGCTCTTTCAAATTGTTTTTCTGCCTTTAGTTCATCTCGCAAACTAGTAGGCACTTTCTCTTCTTTTACATACTGATAAGTTGAATCTTGCGCTCTCACAGAAAGCCCAAGATTCAACAAAAAAAATAAACCAACAGAAGGTAAAGACTTGCTTATAAGTCGTTGAAATCTTGTAATTTGTAATTTCTTATTGATGTATTTTGGTTGTGTTACCATTCCAAAAGTTGTTCGGCAAATATTTTACCTTCTAAACCTCTAATCTGTAAGGTAAGATTCACTTTGTCATCTTCTTTCCAATCAAAATCTATGGTAGCGTAGTGTTTTTGCCCAATAAGTGGGCTTACTCTATGTTGGTTAGGTTCATCGCCTGCTTTCTCGTAAGAGTGGGTTAAACCACTAGAGGTAACCTCATATAAAGGCAGTGCAAGTCCTTCTACTTCTAATTTTGAAATTTCGCCAATGTGCCTATCGCCACTCAATAGAACGGGGCGTTTTGGCGTAGTTTTTTGTAAGAGTGCTAAGAGGCGTTTTCTTGCCTTGGGGAAGTTCGCCCACTTTTCAAAGCCGTGTTCTTCGGCAATCATTTGGATGCCACAGCCTATTAAGTGTACCGAAGCATCGCTATTTTTCAATTCGTTTTCTAGCCAAGTCCACTGTGTTTCGCCGAGCATATCGCCTTCTGTGTTAGGATAATATCTTTGGTAATCGTTTTGCCTTTGTTGTAGCGTATCTCGAAAGGTGCGGCCATCTAACAAAATCACTTTTACTTTCTGTTGTCCCTCGCCAAATGTGTATGCGTTGTAGGCGCCTTCATGGGTTCTTACGGGGTTATCGTTGGGCACATCTAAAAAATCGAGCATCAACGCCTTGCTTTCTTTTTTGAAAGGGTAGTTTTTATCGCCGTCGTTCACTCCGTAGTCGTGGTCGTCCCAAATACCAACAATGGCTGCTTGTTCTCTCAATTGCTGATAGTCTTCATTCGATTTTTGGAGGTCGTACTTTTCTTTCAGAACCGCCATATCTTCGGTATCACCATAGATGTTATCACCTAGCCAAATCCAAACATTGGGCTTCGTTGCCAAAATTTCTTGCCACATTACTTGTGGTAAACTTTCTCTGTTGCACGAGCCAAAAGCGATTCTTTCAGGGGCGATGCCAGGGTTTTGCGTGTTTACTATTTTGGTGGGTGGCACTAGCGTTGTTTCGGCAACCGATACTGCCTCAGAAGTTTTATTTCCTTGGCAAGCGCATAAAAGCAATACCATCAGAGCCGAAAAACAAGAAAAGTAAGCGTGTTTCATTATAAGTTATTAGTATAAAAGTTAGAAAGGCGAATTTACATTTCTAGGCGTACAATCATTTCCATTACCTCTTTAAAAAATGAATTAAGTTGGCTGAAGGATGCATCGTAATTGTTCACCAAAACAGCAAAAGCCACTTCTTTGCCGCTCAAAGTAGTAGCGTAACCCACATAGCCCCTTACCCTTTTTATGTAACCACTTTTAGCATAGATTTTCCCCTTGGCAAAACTGCCTTTGCCTATGCGTTCTAGTGTCCCCGATTCGCCAAAAATGGGCAATGAGTTTTTAAAGACAGGAAATGAAGTTGTTTTTGCCATCTTCTTCAGGATAGAAACCATTTGCTGCGGAGTAACCGCATTGAAGCGGGAAAGTCCACTGCCATCTTCCATAAAAAAGCCTTGCATCTCTACCCCTCTTTCCGTCCAAAGTTCTTTAACGACTTCCGCCCCTTTTCGGTGATTTCCTTCTCCTTTTTTTACTACTCCCATCATTTTCAACATGGCTTCTGTATTTAGGTTGATACTTTTGTGGTTGGTAGGAATAATGATTTCCGAAAGAGGTTTTGAAGCGTGTTCAATCACTAAAGTTCTATTAGATTTTTCCTCTTTTTCTCTTAAAAAAGAGGATTTCTCTAACACCTTAATGCCTTGCAATTGTATAGTTTTGGCAAATGCTTGGGCACAAAATAAAGCAGGATTGGGCATTGCCCCTTTTATGGAGAACTCGCTTACCCCTGCCGGAACAGAACCTCTCAGGTATTTTACATTTGAATAGTGCGTTCCGTAGATGTAGCCGTTATCCCCCGAATTTTTTGCCCCTGTTTTCATTTCATTGATAAACTCAATGCCCTCAATAGTTGGCTCGGTTCTGAGCACTTTTGCCTCTCCTCCTATTGCCGTGGCAGGTTTAAAAAACAACTCGTATTCGTTTTGGTTGATGTTTAGCCCCGAAGCTCCCGCACCGTAGTAGTTTCCTAAGTCTTCCCAACTCCACGTATCGGCAGCAAGCTGACTTTCAAAAATGGTAGGGTCGGCAATTACTGCCCCT